>NZ_JANSIZ010000011.1:0-48628 GCF_047462315.1 Synechococcus sp. H60.2
CCGCCTCGTGAGTCTTGGATGCTTCAGCTCTACTTCAGAGACCCGGTACACGGGATCGATGAAGCAACTGGGGCAGAAGAAGAGACAAAAGCTCTGCTGCCAAGCGGGTGAGGAAACCCCACCCGCCTACGCGGTGGGGTAGTTCATGGCTGGAGGAAGTTGACCAACTTTTGCAGGCGCTCCCAGGCGGCACCGCTGGCAAGGATCTCCCGCGCTTGGGCAATTCCGGCTCTCAAGTCAGCCACAGCTCCCGCCACCTGGAGCACCAGCGCCGCATTGAGGGCCACTGCATCCCGCTGGGCAAGATCGCCGCCTCCCTGGAGAACGCGGCTGAGGATAGCGGCATTTTCCATCAAGTCCCCCCCCTGGAGAGCTTGGACGGAGGCGGGCGTGAGGTCGTAATCCCGGGGGTTCAAGACTTCTGTGCGCAGGGATCCCTGGGAGAGAACGGCCAAGTCCGTGGGCTGAGCAAGGCCAGCTTCGTCAAGGCCTTCCCGGCTATGGAGTACGATGGCTGCTTCCCGCCCCAGTAGGCGCAGGGCTTCGGCCATCACCGGCACCAGCTCCGGCGCATAAACCCCGATGACCTGTCGGTTGGGGTAGAGGGGATTGACCAGGGGCCCCAAGAGATTAAAGACAGTGCGAACTTTAAGGGCGCGGCGGTAGGGGATTACTGCCCGCATAGCCGGGTGCCAGTGGGGGGCAAAGAGAAAGGTGATGCCCACTTCTGCCACCGCCGCCCGCACCCGCTCCGGCTCGGCGTTCAAGTTCACCCCCAGCGCCTCCAGCACGTCCGCCGAGCCGACCTTGCCAGAAGCAGAGCGGTTGCCGTGCTTCACGACTGGGATCCCGGCAGCGCTGACCACGAAGGCCACGGCGGTGGAAATGTTAAACGTGCCGGCCCCATCTCCCCCGGTGCCGCAGGTATCCAGCAGGAGGGGCAGATCCAGGGGGGATCCCAGAGAAGCTCGCTGCAGCACCCGCGCCATGCCGGCCAGCTCGCCAGCGCTGACCCCCTTAGCTTGCAAGGCCGCCAAAATCGCTCCCGACACCACATCCGGCACTTGGTTGTGCAACCAGCCGTTCATAAGCTGCTCCGCCTGGGCCTCGCTGAGGGATTGCCGCTCCAGCAGTTGGCCCAAGAGCTGGGGCCAAAGGTCAGCCGTTTCCGTCATGGGTCGGGATCCGGGTTTTTAGCAAGCTCTCATCCTAGCATAGGCCTGCCGGGGCTCTTTCGGCCAAAGCGGCTAGAGATCGCGCAGCCAAGGGATCCGAGACAGGGGCAGCCGCCGCCAGATCCCTTCGCTCCCTGCGGGATCCAGCAAACGCCAGGCCAGCAACCCTGCTGCCGAGAAGAAAGCCAAAGCCAACAGCAGCGCCAGCGAGTTTTGCACACTTTTGGAGGCGAATCCAACCGGAGATCGGCGTTGAACAGCTTGGGATCCCTTCTGGGCGGGGGAGGGTGGTTTTGCAGAAGTTGGGGAGGGACGCAACGGAGTAGCGGGAATGGGAGGCCCTGGCAGCCGCTTCCAAGCCATAACCACGGCCTGGGGGCGCTGGCGCTGGCGTATCCACCGGTTGAGCTCGGCCAGAGAGATAGCACAGAGGTTGGCAAGGCCCAGCTCCTGCACTCGCTCGACCAAGGGCCGGTCGTTGCTCACCACCACCACCAGGGATCCCGGCTGCTGTTGAGCCAGGGCATAGGCGCACTCGGCAATGGCCTGCTCCAGGCGGACTCGCAGCGACTGCTTGCCGGTGTTGGCTTCGCCCACCAAGGCGCGGGCTTCTGAGACGGCAAATCCCAAACTCGGCCAGTGGCGCAAGAAGGCGCGCGCTGTCGATTCTTCTGCGGGAACGATAGCCTGTCGGGTCAGGCGTTCTAGCTCCGCCATCACCGCCTGGGGCAGCACACACACCCCAAAACGGGCCCATTCCTGCCATAGAGCCGGGCGACCGGCCAGGATCGCAAGACTGTCGAAAACGAGCAACGGCGAGATTTCGGCCATAGGGGGCGCCAGCAGCGGGCTCACCCTCAATTGTGCCGCTTCTCCGAGAACTTGGGGAGGCGGGATCCCTCGGCCAGGCAGAGGCGGATGGCCAGCGGGTAGAGGCGGTGTTCCTGGGCCTGGATGCGCCGGTAAAGGGATTCCACCGTATCTTCCGGCAGAACCGGTACGGCTGCTTGCGCCACGATGGGGCCGCTATCCATTTCCAACGTAACCCGGTGGACGGTACAGCCGGTGATTTTCACGCCGTACTCCAGCGCCTGCTCCACGGCCCGCAGGCCCTTGAAGCTGGGCAAGAGGCTGGGGTGGAGGTTTAAAACCCGCTCCGGGTAGGCGGACAGCAACACCTGGGTCACCAAGCGCATCCAGCCGGCCATAATCACCCACTCCACCTGATGCTCCTGGAGCACTTGCAAGATGGCCATGTCCAGCGCCTCCCGGCTGGAATAGTGCCGATGGTTGAGCAGAATACAAGGGATCCCTCTTCGCTGCGCCCGCTGCCGCACGTAGGCGTCTGGATTGTTGGTGATCACGACGGCAATTTGCGCCCGTAGCTCGCCGGCATCGATGGCTTGGGCGATGGCCTCGAAGTTGCTGCCGTTACCGGAGGCCAAGATGCCCAGGATCCCCGGCTGGGGCGGAGCCGGGATCTCGCCGGGGTCTGGCCAGAGTAGGTTAGGCAGATCCATACGAACAACTCGAGGGAAAGTCCGCAGCCCCGCTATTTTAGACCCAGCCGACGCGAGAGATGCGCCAAGAAATGCTGCGATGGGACAGGGGATCCCCAATGGGTGGGGGGATTTTCTGGAGTTTCTGCAAAGATAGGCCAAGCCAATTCCAGGAACTGGGCCTGGATCTTTCGCAGGCTGGTCTAGATTGGGAAGGCATTGACCTTGGTCTGAGAGCATGGCTCCCTTGGGAAAGCGACAGCGGCGATTTTGGCTTTTTGGCCTGATCGTCCTTCTGGTCGGATGGATGGGATCCCTGACGCAAGCGCAGCAGGGCCTCACCCAGGCCCAGTTGGAGCAGGCCCAATACGTGCGCAGTTGCGGCACTTGCCATGTGGCGCTGCCCGCTCAGGTGTTACCCACCGAAACCTGGCGACGGCTGCTACAGGATCCCGGCCACTACGGCCAGCAGATCCAGCCCTTGACCGGCGTGGCTTTACAACTGGCTTGGGGCTATTTGCGGCCTAATTCCCGTCCCCTGCGCCAAGGGGAACCGGTGCCCTATCGCCTGGCTGAGTCTCGCTACTTCCGCGCTTTGCACCCGCAAGTGGACTTTCCTACGCCAGTGCGAGTAAGCAGCTGCGTGGATTGTCACCCCAAGGTCGAGGCGGGGGATTTCGCCAGCCTCTCGCCGGAATGGCAATCTTGAGGGAGGCCCATGGACATAGGCGCTATTCTGGCCGGATATGCCCAGGGCTACTTCCTGATGGCAGACGAAGAAACGGGATCCCTGGCCTGGTATGGCACTGAGCAGCACGCACTAATCCCTTTGGACGAGCGGTTTCACTGTCCCCGTTCGCTGCGGCCTTTGCTGCGCAGCGGTTGCTTTCAGGTGCGGATTAACCGTGCTTTTGAGCAGGTGGTGGAGGGCTGCGCTGCTCGTCCGAAAACCTGGATTAGCCCGCAGTTAAAGCAGATCTACCTTGCCCTGCACCGGGCGGGGTTTGCCCACAGCTTTGAGACCTGGCAGGGAGACACCTTAGCAGGGGGGATCCTGGGCATTGCTTTGGGGGCAGCCTTTATCGGCGAATCCATGTTTTACCGCATTCCCAACGCTTCGAAGGTGGCGCTGGTCAAGCTGGTGGAACACCTGCGGGCGCGGGGCTTTCGTCTCTTCGATGCCCAGTTGATGAGCCCGCACCTGGCTCGCTTTGGGGCTTTTCTCATGGACGGACGGGATTACCAGGAGCTGTTGCAGCAGTGCCTGCGGATCCCTTGCCACTTTGACTGAGCCAGGGCTCTGGGAGGCAGGGGGGGTATTTATCAACAACATGGGCGGATTGAGCTAGGTTAAAGGTAGTGCTCAGCTTTTGTTCCGGCCATCCCGATGTCACAGCCCTCTCCTGTCAGCTCCACCTCCGTTGAGGAGGGATCCTCGCCTCAGGTGAGCTATACCCGCCTGGCCATGCGCAACATGGTACGTAAAGGCAAAACCTCTCTCCTGCACTTCACCCTGACAACAGCAGGGTTGCTGGCAGTGTTGGTAGGGCTAGCCTACCTGTTTCACTGAGTTTACTACCTTTGATGTTCCCTCCTAAACTTTTCCCAAGTGTTAGGAAGGTAAAGAACAGGCAGCGAGGGATCCCGGTTTCGTCGGCGGCAACCTCTGCTGCAGACTTCATCTTTGGCCCTTGGGACTTTGGCCTATGCAAACTTCGCTAGATCGCACCTCCACCCGCTCTGGCATTCGCTTACTGTTGTTTGCTCAGGGTCGAGCCAATATCGAGGAACTGGCGGAGCAATTGCGTCGGCACATCCAGGGGCTGCCCGGCCAGTATCCTGCCCATCTGAAGGTGGTACCGCTGGAGGAGCACCCCTACCTAGCAGAGCACTACAAGTTAGTGGTGACGCCAGCCTTGGTGAAAGCGGAGCCTCTGCCGGCTCAGGTCTTGGCAGGCGAAGATCTGGCGACGCAGTTGGAAGTGTGGTGGCCCCGCTGGCAGGGTCAGGCGGCTTTGGTTTCCCACCAGGAAGAGGCGGGTCAAGATCCTGCTCCTCCCCCAACGACCGAGGCGTTGTTGCAAATGTCGGAAGAAGTGTTTTCGCTGCGCCAGGAGCGCGCCCAACTGCGGGAGCAGTTGGACTTCAAAGACCGCGTTCTGGCCATGCTGGTTCACGATTTGCGCAGCCCCCTGACGGCTACAGCCCTGGCGGTCGAAACCCTACAGCAAGGGCGAGAGGGATCCCTGGACAAGGCGGTGGAGCGGCAGTTGTTCGAGCATGCCCGCCAGCAATTGCGCAAGATGGACAGCATGATCACCGACATTCTTGAGTCGGCCCGTGGCAGTGCCTCGGAGCTGCGGATTCGAGCCGTGGAAACTCAGTTGGCCAGCCTATGCCAGCCAGTGATCGAGGAGCTACTGCCTCGCATCCAAGCCAAGCAATTGCAGTTTCAAGCCGATATTCCGGTGGATCTGCCCACAGTTCACGTGGATCCCGACAAGATCCGCCAGGTTATTTTCAACCTGTTGGACAATGCCATCAAGTACACTCCCGCCGGGGGAGCCATCCGCCTCAACATCCTCCACCGCACCAGCCAAAAGGTACAGGTGACCGTCAGCGACACCGGCCCTGGGATCCCAGAAGCCGACCAAGAGAACATCTTCTCCGATGCGGTGCGCCTATCCCGCGACCAACAGCAGGAAGGCTATGGCATCGGCCTTTCCCTTTGCCGTCGCATTGTGCGTGCCCACTATGGCCAGATTTGGGTGGAATCGATCCTGGGCAAGGGCAGCAGTTTTCATTTCACCTTGCCGGTGTATCGACTCTGCGGTCGCTAGCAAAGCTTTGGCCCTCGCTTTTCCCTGTTTCTCCCGAGAGCATGATCGGCCAGAACCAGTGGGGGCGCATCAGGATCACGGTGTCGATGACGTGAATGATGCCGTTGTCGGCTTCGATATCCGCCTGGATAACGGTGGCATTGTTCACTTCAAACACATCCCCTTCGATAAACAGATCGATGGGGGATCCCTCCACGGAGCCTACACTTCGATACTTAGCCAGATCCGCCTTTTTCAGGCGACCGGGCACCACGTGGTAACACAAGATGCGCGTCAGTTGGGGGATGTTTTGCACCAGGGTGGTAAGGGTGGCGGGGGGCAACTTGGCGAAAGCTGCATCCGTGGGGGCGAAAACCGTAAAGGGGCCGGGGCCTTTCAGAGTATCCACCAAGTTTGCCGCTTTCACGGCTGTAACTAGGGTGGAGAAACCCTCAGCAGAAACGGCAATATCGACAATATCAGGCATGGCCGAGATCCTTATTTTCTGAAAGTTGGGATGATAGGAAAGCCAAAGAAACAGGCAGTTGCAGAGCTACCTAGCCTGAACACAATCGAGAAGGGGAAGGGTCAATGCCTGGCACTTGAAGTCGGCTAGCGATAGTTCTGATCCTGAATGTAGGCCAGGCGGGCTGCTTCTCGGATCCCGTATTCTGGTCGGGTGAAGCGATTGAGTTGTCCCTCAAAATAACGGCGGTTCATCATCAAATGCCGCGGATTGGGATCGTCCAAAGGATAGAGAAAAGCTGCCCTCCCCGCCTGGATCACGGCTGAGGTAACGTTGTACATGGAGCGCTGGAAGCTGATCCCAAGCTGGATCAGCATGTCATCTTCACCGCGGCAATGCTTGCGGTAATACTCCACCAAATACTGGGGCAAAAAGTGGTACATATCCTGGTGCAAAAGCGTCGGCGGGATCCCAGCAGTGGCCACCGGAAACTTGTCGGCATAGAGGATCCCGTAGTGGAAGTCCAACTGGTTGGTGGGAACTTCGTTGGCCTGGGCGTTGTAGGACTTGGTGCCGCGGAAGGGAGAGGTGCGATAGAACACGGCCTCTACGTAGGGGAAAGCCGCCTCGTAGAGCCAGGTAAATCCCTTGGACTTGGGCACAATATCGTACCATTCTCCGCGAATGCGCACCCGGTGGTAGATGGGCCGCCCGGCAATGGCGAAGATCCCGTTGACCAAAAAGTTCATTGCCTCCGGCACGCTGGTGATTTTGCCCTCGTCGTAGAGATCGCTCATCTCAAAAAAGACGGGGGCCATCACCTCCCAAAACAGGCCCAGCACCGAATACATGGTGGCCTGGCGGCAGAGTTCCAGAAACATGTCTGGAAAGAGCTTGTACAGGCCGGTCAAGAGAGGATTACCCTGACAGTAGGCGCGGATGGCGCGGTCGGCATTTTGTTTGTATTCCTCGGAATCCATATAGGGATCCAACAGGCCCCCCATATCCCGGTGCCAGAGCATGGCCCGCATACATTCTTCGGCAAATTCCATGTTGATGCGGTCATGCCAGAGGTGATGCAAAATCCGCGGCAGCTTGCGCTTGAGCTCCCCTTTTTCCATGAACTCCAGAAGTTCCGGGTGGGCCGTGGCGGGGCCGCGCCAAATGCGCAAATCGGCATTATCTCCCGCGTAGTGATTGGCCAGCTTTAGGTATTCTTCGGGAATGATGTACTTAAAAAAGGGCAAGGGATCCACAAACACCTGCTCGGCAATGTAGAGCAGATCCCGCCAGTAGAAGTCCATCGGCACCGCATAGGCTTTGTAAAGGCCGATAATTTGCATCAGGTTTTCCGGCGTATCCGGCAGCATGGATCCCCCTGCCTCGAGGCGGTGGACTACATCCGCAAAAGGGTGGGTAGAAGGGGGAAGCTTGCGGGTTGTGAGGGTTGTCGTCATGGAAGAAGTCTCCAACTCTTCAAAAGCTCTGGATCCTTGAGGCTATGCGTCGAGATCTCAATTCGGTCTTGGACGCTTCCTGGAAGTTCTCCGATTGCTTTGATCGCCTCCCGAGAAGGTGACCTAGGGAGAATGGGCAAAGTCACCGGCTGAGGCCAGGATGAGGGTTTGGGCCTGAGCCACCTGGGTGGATAGAGTAAACGCCAACGGTTGCGGCCATTTCACCAGGTTCATAGGCTGGATCCCAAACCAGACGATCAAGGCAGTTAAGATAAAGCCCGGGATCCGCTCCCAACCTTGCACCCGCGGGTAGTAGGCGGTGCGGTTGTCCAATTTGCCGAAGCAGGTGCGGTTGAGCAGGATTACAAAATACACCGCCGTCAAGCCGGTGCCGCAGATGCTGATTAAGGTGGGCAAGGGAAAATCTTGGTAGCTGCCCTGGAAGATCAAAAACTCCGCCACAAAGCCCACCAAGCCCGGGATCCCGGCGCTGGCCATGCCGCCCAAAATCAGCAGGGCACTCACGGTGGGCAGGCCGCGCAGGGGATTGAGCAGGCCGTTGAGCACGTCCAGATCCCGCGTTCCCACCTTGCGCTCCACCAGGCCCACCAGATCAAACAGCAGCGCCAAAATCAGGCCGTGGGAGATCATCTGCACCATCGCCCCCGTCAGGCTAATCGGTGTGGCCGCCGCCATGCCCAGCAGGATATAGCCCATATGGCCAATGGAGCTGTAGGCCACCATGCGCTTGATGTCTTTTTGGGCGATGGCCGCCAAAGCCCCCGACAGCACAGCAATGGCCCCCCACCAGGCCAGGATCTCGCCCAGATCGGCCCAAGCTTGGGGAAACAACTGCAGCCCAAAGCGAAACAGACCATAGGTGCCCAACTTGGAGAGCACCCCACCCAGCAGGATCGCCACCGGCGGCGAAGACTCGCCGTAGGCGTCGGGCAGCCAGGTGTGGAGAGGCACCAACGGCATCTTGATGCCAAAAGCCACAATCAACGCCAAGAGTGTCAGGGTTTGGGCAGCAGGGCCCAGAGAGCTAATGCGAATCTCGGCCAGCTCAAAGGTATGGGGATCCCCTAGCCAGTAGATGGCCAAAAACGCCCCCAACAGGAAGATGGCAGAGACAGCGGTGTAAATCAAAAACTTGATGGCGGCGTAATCCCGCTTGGGGCTGCCCCAGATGGAAATAAGCAGGTAAATCGGGATCAGCACCAGCTCGTAAAAGAGGAAAAACAAGAGCAGGTTCTGAGCGGCAAAAGCCCCGTTGACCGACCCGCTCATGAGCAAAATGCAGCCGTAAAAGAGATTGGGCCGCTTCACTTCCGGCTCCGCCGTCAGAATGGCGATGAGGGTGAGCAGCCCGTTCAGGGCCACCATCAACAAAGACAGCCCATCCAAGCCCAGGGAGTAGCTCAGCCCAATTGGCGGGATCCAATCCCACCGCTGCTCCCACTGCAAGCCGGTCGCCTGCAAGTCGAAGCGGGTAAATAGGAGCAGGGAGATGGCCAGCGGGATCGCGGCCAAGACCACCGCCAGCTTTCGCCCTCCCAAGCCCAGGAACAGGAGCAGGGATCCCAAGATCGGCAACACAATCAAGGCACTCAGCATGGTTTCTACCCCCTCGATCTACCCAAGCCTAGAAAACCACCAACCCAGCAAGGCCACCCCCACCACAATGGTCAGCACATAGGCCTGCAACTGGCCGGAGGTGGTGTATTTCAGGACTTGGCCGCCTGCCAGCACCACCAAGCTGGTCAAATTCACCAAGCCGTCCACCACGTAGCGATCAAAGAGAGCCGTGACATCAGAGATGATGCGCACCAAAAACACCACACTGGCTCGATAGAGCTTGGGAGTGTAGAAGTCGTTGGCCAGCAGGTCCTGCCAGTCAGCCAAGAAAGCCCAGTCCACCGGCCGCCGCTCCCGCGGTAGGTACAGCCAGGCTCCCAAGGCGATGCCCGCCAAGCTGGATCCCGTCATCACTCCAACGGGGATCCCTTCTAGGGTGGGAATGAGATCCAGCGCCGCCAGGATTATAGGCATGTGCAGCGCCACTCCCATGGTGACTGTGCTGGGCAACATCATTGGCCAATGCACCTCTGGGGAACGCTCGCTCATCTGCTGTGGCTTACCCCCCCAAACCAGGCCGAAGACCCGCGTCAGCCCCAGCGCCGTCACCGCATTGGTAACCAGCACCACTGCCGCCCACAGCACCTGCCCCGATTGCGCCAACTGCTGCCACAAATCTGTCAACACCCAGAAGGAGCCAAAAGGCGGCAGAGCCACCATGCCGGCCATCCCCGTCAAAAAGCACAGGCCGGAGATGGGCCGCCGCGACCACAAGCCCCCCAGGTAGCGCAGATCCTGGGTAATGCTGTTCCAGATCACCATACCCAGCGCCATCACCAGCAAGGCCATCGCCGGCGCATAGGTAAGCAGCAGTTGGTAGGCCTGTTGGGTGTGTCCTGTGCCCACTGCTACAAAGATCAAGCCCATGTAGGCGCTCACCAGATAGGACAAGGCCCGCTTGGCATCAATTTGGGCCAGAGCCACGAAGGCTCCCCCCACCGCTGTCAGCCCCCCGATCACCAGCATCACTCGCAACACCGTTGGAGAAAGAGCATAGAGCGGCTGCAGCCGAATCAACACCCAAGCTCCCGTGCCCACCACCACCGAGTTGCGCAAGATCGAGGCCGGGATCGGCCCCTCCATCGCCTCATCCAGCCACAGGTGCAGCGGGAACTGGGCACACTTGCCCACTGGGCCGGCCAACAACCCCAGCCCTGCCAAAGTGATCAAGGTCGGATCTACAGAGATAGCTCCTGCCTGCACCGACTTTGCCCAAGCCGTCAAGTCCTCAAACTCCCAGGATCCCGTCAGAGGGTAGATGGCGATGACCCCCATCAAGAGCAACAGGTCGCCAATGCGCTTGGTCAGAAAAGCATCCCGCGCCCCTGTTACCACCAGCGATTGGTTAAACCAAAAGCCCACCAACAGGTAGGTGCCCAAGGTCAGGATTTCGAGGATGACGTAGCTAAAAAACAGGGAGTCGCACAAGGCCAGAGCGCACATCCCCCCCTCAAACAGGCCCAGCAAGGAGAAAAACCGCGCCCAGCCCCAGTCCATTTCCATGTAGCCAAACCCATAGATCTGGGCCACCAGGTTTAGCGCTGTCACCACGGCGCAGGCCCCCAGCGTTAGCGATGAGGCCTGTAGCGGCAGCTCCAATACCAGATCCCCCACCTGCAGCCAGGGCAGCCGAATCACTTGCGCCGGCTGATCCCAAATTGCCACCAGCGCCCCCACACTGTGCAAAAACGCCACCAAGGTCAGCAGCGCATTGAGATAGCCCGCTGGTCGGGGGCCGGTGCGCCGGGTAATCCCAGGGGACCAAATCAACGCCCCCAGCCATGCCACTAGCGCATAGAGGGGAATTAACCACGCGGTTCTGACCAGCCCGTCCAAACTCATACTCCTCCTTAGGGCCAGGGAGCCTGCCTGACCCCATCGCTAGCTGAGATCCTGTAAAAAATCTTCAAAGGCATCCTAGCGGCAAACCAGGATAGACAAAAATCGAATTTTCCGATGAAGGCTATAGACTCCAGTCTATCTGGGAAAGCAGAAACCTTCTCTCAGGCAACCCAGGCAGGAACCGTTGCCAGAGGGCTCCGGGTGCAGGGCGCCTCGGCCAAGTTACAGCTTGGCGCAAAAAGTAGAGGGATCCCCTTTTCCTCTGGGGATCCCTGCTGAGCTTTGCATGTCATCGTCGATTGACACTCCCCCGACTTTAGTCGGGGGATTCTTACACAGTCGACAGACAGACTCGCAAAAGCACTGTTAAGACGCCCCTAGACAGTTCCTTGAAACCCAGTCTCAAGGTTCCGCTTACTTGTTGACTGACAGCACTGTCCGGATCCTTCACCGGGGTGGGTTTTTGCTTAGAATTGGGGCATTGGCGAGCGACTCAAGTCGCTCAAGGACTACGTCCCGCTAACGCGAACGGGCTTTTCTGCCCCGTACTACTCGCATCAGCGGCGCGGAGCGCTTATGTGTGAGCCTTGGTTCCTCAGCAGGAGGTAAGACTTGCCTTCGTGGGCCTAGGTCAGCTTTCCGACTTACTGGAAGTCTGCACGTATAAGATCACCAGGAAGATTGAGGGCACCAGGATAACCAGAATGGTGGCCAGGAGGCCTAGGTAGTTTGTCTCCATAGCTGCACACGCCGCAAACCCAACTGGCAGCTAGCATACCATCCTCAAGTCCGCCTTGCCCAAAGGGAAAGCTAGGCTCAAGGCTTAGTCCTTACCGAGACATCCCCCAATACCCTGGTCTGGCAGGCGAGACGATAGGTATCGGGTTTGCGCTTGAGCTTGCGATTTTCTGCCTCGGTGCGAGGAGAGAGGTTCTCGGCTCCCTCGACGATCTCCACCACACAGGTGCCACACTGGCCGTTGCCGCCGCAGTTGAGCAGCTTGGCCATCATCTTGTAGAGGTCAATCTGGTTCTCCAGCGCCTTCAAGCGCAGGTTAGCGCCTTCCGCGACGACAATCTCCCTATTTTCGTTGACAAAGCGAATCGTTGCCATATCCTCGCCCAAACCACGACACCTTTTAGACTGAGCCAGGAAAGCTCCAGAGTTTGCTAAGTATTGTTACAGTTTAAGTCATATTTTTAATCTTTGGCGAGAGATCTGGGAAGATGATGGCAAGTAAGAGGGCATCCCGCCTGAAGCCGCTCAGGTCAGTTGCGTTTCGTTATACTGTTTGATGCCTGTGATGAAAATTCTGAGAGCGATATCCTCACTGGGTGCGCTCTTGGGTTAGGTGGGTGCGGCACCCCTCGACACTGAAGAGACTCCTTAGGTCAGGATCCCAGGTGAAGATGTCGGCTTCAGGTTTTTGACTGGATATCGCGCAAGTGTTGGAGAACGTGGAGGATCGAGTTTTATGGGACTACCGTGGTACCGGGTCCACACCGTTGTATTGAATGACCCAGGCCGCCTGATCGCGGTACACCTGATGCACACCGCCCTGGTGGCAGGTTGGGCCGGATCGATGGCGCTGTATGAAACGGCCATTTTCGATCCATCGGATCCTGTCCTGAATCCGATGTGGCGTCAGGGCATGTTCGTCATGCCGTTTATGGTGCGGCTGGGGGTGGTTAACTCCTGGGGCGGCTGGAATATCTACGGCGAGAGCGTGGCCAATCCCGGCTTCTGGACGTTTGAGGGGGTAGCCACTGCTCACATTGTTTTGTCTGGGTTGCTCTTTTTGGCCGCCTGCTGGCACTGGGTGTACTGGGATCTGGAGCTATTCCGGGATCCCCGTACCGGCGAGCCAGCTTTGGACTTGCCGAAAATTTTTGGGATCCACCTGCTCTTGGCCGGGATCCTTTGTTTCGGCTTTGGGGCTTTTCACCTGACGGGAGTGTTTGGCCCAGGGATGTGGGTAAGCGATCCCTATGCGACGACAGGGCACGTCCAGCCAGTAGCACCCGAATGGGGGCCAGCCGGGTTTAACCCCTACAATGCCGGCGGGGTGGTGGCCCACCACATTGCCGCAGGCATCGTGGGCATTATTGCCGGCTTGTTCCACATCACGGTACGTCCGCCCCAGCGCCTCTACAAGGCCTTGCGCATGGGGAACATCGAGACGGTGCTGTCCAGCTCGATTGCGGCCGTGTTTTTTGCCGGCTTTGTGGTGGCCGGCACGATGTGGTACGGCAGTGCCACGACTCCTGTGGAGCTGTTTGGCCCCACCCGCTACCAGTGGGACTCCGGCTATTTCAACCAGGAAATTAACCGGCGCGTCAATGCCGCTATGGAAGCTGGGATGACCCGCAGCGAGGCCTACAATTCTCTGCCCAAGTCCCTGCTCTTCTACGATTACGTGGGTAACAGCCCGGCCAAGGGTGGTCTCTTCCGGGCCGGTCCCATGAACAAGGGAGACGGCATTGCCATCGAGTGGCTAGGCTACCCCGTCTTCCGGGATCGTGAAGGTCGGGAGCTGACGGTGCAACGCATGCCCAACTTCTTCGAGACGTTCCCCGTCATCCTGCGGGATGCCGATGGTGTGGTGCGGGCAGACATTCCCTTCCGCCGCGCCGAGTCGCGCTACAGCTTTGAGCAGGTGGGCGTGACGGTGGAGTTCTA
Organism: Synechococcus sp. H60.2; assembly: GCF_047462315.1. Lineage (NCBI taxonomy): Bacteria > Bacillati > Cyanobacteriota > Cyanophyceae > Synechococcales > Synechococcaceae > Synechococcus > Synechococcus sp. H60.2. Next base: position 13,576 of record NZ_JANSIZ010000011.1, read on the forward strand.
CGGCGGCAAGCTGGACGGTCAGGTGTTCACTGACCCGCCAACGGTTAAGAAGTACGCCCGTATGGCCCAGTTGGGTCAGCTCTTCGAGTTCGACCGAGAAACGCCCAAAGCCGACGGCACCTTCCACACCAGCCCCCGCGGTTGGTTTACCTTCGCCCATGCGGTCTTTGCCCTGCTGTTCTTCTTCGGCCACATTTGGCACGGCGCCCGTACTCTCTTCCGAGATGTGTTCGCCGGTATTGACCCGAACATGAGCGAGGAAATGGTGGAATTCGGCGTCTTCCAGAAAGTGGGGGATCCCACCACTCGCAAGGTGCAAGAAGCGTAAGGCTTTCTCGCGGGATGACCGTCGGCACTCTGTTTCTCTTGGGAGATGGGGTGCTGACGGTTCCGAGCTAATCTGGAGTCAAGCCCCCTTAGAATTTTGATTTGGAGGTTGGTATGGAAGCCATCACCTACACCTTTATTCTGTTTTTGACCTTGGGCCTTCTGTTTTTTGCCGTTGCCTTTCGCGAAACTCCTAGGATTCAGAAGAAGTAACCTGAGCTAGGGGCTGCTGTCGGCTTGCCGAGGGCGTTAGCGGGTCGAGGCGGCCCGAAGAGACGGCAGTTGTACCGCGGACAAGGCCGGAAAAATCCCCGGCCTTGTTTTGTTTTCAGATAGCGCTCGGTTCCAGGCTGGTAGAGTATCCCCCAGGCAACCCAGCAAAGCTGTTTTCAAAACGGTAGCTGTCCTCTCCTGCTGGCAGAGGGGGTAGCTGCTGGTGCTGCTTTATTGAGATTGCTATCAGTATCTTAGAGGGGGAGCCCTTGTCCCACTGCTCAAATAGGATCGCTAGAATTGCTTCGCGACGGTTTCCAGAACTATGGGGATTGCCGGGGCTTGAGTTCGCAACTAAGCCAACTTTAGGTTAGCGATGGCAACAGTGCTGCTGGTGGAAGACGATCCAATTAACGCCCGCGTTTTCGACAAAGTGTTGCGGCGGCGAGGCGGGTTTGAGGTCTTTCACAGCCAGGATGTGGAGGAAATCCTACGGCTGGCGCAGGCGCGCGAGGTGGACGTGATTTTGCTGGATGTCTCCCTCTCTCAAAGCACCTTTCGTGGCGAGGCAGTGGACGGGATCCGCATTGCCCAACTGTTAAAGGGGGATCCCCGAACAAGCTCCATCCCCATCCTCTTGGTAACGGCCCACGCCATGCGCGGCGACCGCGAGGCCTTCCTGGCCCAGAGTGGGGCCGATGGCTATATTGCTAAGCCAGTAGTGGATCACGAGGAGATGGTCAACCAAGTGCGCCAGGTGTTGGCTCAGGCCCAGCAGTCTTAGTCAACTGGCAAGACTGGTTACGATGGACTGCCAAAAAGGGATCCCGTCCTGCCCTGGCAAATCGGGATCTGCTGCCCGCTCCGGGTGAGGCATCAAGCCAAGGATGCGACCGCTGGGATCGCAAATGCCAGCGATGTTATCCACCGAGCCATTGGGGGCGACCGGGGCATAGCGAAAGACGATCTGCCCCCGATCCTGGAGCTGCTTGAGGGTATCGCCATCGCAGACGTAGCGGCCTTCTCCATGGGCAATGGGCAGGGTCAGAGTGGCTCCGCGAGGGTAAGCCCTTGTCCAGGGCAGATCTTGCCGCTCCACGCGGATCCCTACCCGGTCGCAGATAAAGTGCAGGTTGGTGTTGCGCAGCAGCGCCCCCGGCAGCAGCCCTGCCTCTGTCAGGATCTGAAAGCCGTTGCAAATGCCCAAGACATAGCCCCCGCGGGCTACGTGCTCGGCCAGGGATCCCATTACCGGCGCAAAACGGGCCAGCGCCCCGGCTCGCAGATAATCCCCGTAGCTGAAGCCGCCCGGCAGCACCACCACATCCAGCCCTGACAAATCGGTTTCCCGGTGCCAGATCAGCCGCGTCGGACAGCCTAAGAGGCTTCGGGTTACCCAGGCCACGTCGCGGTCACAATTGGAGCCGGGGAAAACGACAATGCCAAACCTTACCTTGGTCATGGGGATCCCTTGCTGTCAACAAAAAGGTGGCGAGGGTTAGGGCAACTCGTGGGAGGCTGGATCCCTCGAATCAACCTTCTACAGGCTCCACTTGGATTTGATAGGTCTCAATTACCGGATTGGCCAGCAGTTGCTCGCACAGCTCGCTGACTTGGCGTTGAGCGGTTTCGGTGTCGGGGGCCTCTAGCCGCAGTTGGATGTGTTTGCCAATGCGCACCCCCTGCACCTGGGTGTGCCCCAACTGGTGCAAGCTAGCCTGGAGAGCCGCCCCGGCAGGGTCGAGCACAGAGGGGCGCAGGTGGATCTGGATCTGGGCCTGGAACTGCATAGAATAAAGGCTGGATCTGCTCCAAGTGTACAGCCGAGTCGTCACTTCCTTTGGACGAGGTCTATGGATGCGGCGCGCCTTGTGGCCATTGCCCGAAATGTTTTCCGAGAAACGATTCGGGATCGGATTCTCTATCTGGTGATGGTGTTTGCGGTGGTCATGCTGGGAGCCATCGTTTTGATCCCCCAGGTAGCTAACCAGGCTCACAACAAGATCATCGCCGATCTGGGTCTGGCCGCCATCCACTTCCTGTCACTGGTGGTGGCCATTTTCGTCGGCACCGGGCTGGTGAATAAAGAGATCGAGAGGCGCACGGTCTACGTACTGATTGCCAAGCCCATGAGCCGGGCGGAGTTCATCGTCGGCAAGCATCTGGGCCTGTCGGCTTTGCTGTCGGTGCTGCTAGTAATGATGACGGCCGTCTTTTTGCTGAGCCTGCTGGTGGTGCAGGCCCCTATTTCCCCCTGGGCTGTTCTCTGGGCAACCGTCTTCACCTTTCTGGAGCTGGTGCTGATTGTGGCGGCAGCGCTGCTGTTTGGAGTTTTTACCTCTCCGATTTTGGCCACCCTCTACACAATTGCCCTCTTCATCATGGGCCACGCCAGCCGCGCCCTGCTGCAGTTAAGCAAGCTGGTGGAAGATGCAGGTTTTGGCAAGGTGTTCGAGGTCATCTACTTGGTCTTGCCGGATCTGGAGCGCTTCAATCTAAGAGATGCTACCGTCTACGGCCAAATTCCCCCGCCCACCCAGCTCCTCGGTGATGCGCTCTACGGCCTGATCTACACCGTCTTGCTGCTCATTTTAACAGTGCTGGTGTTTGCCCGGCGTGAGTTCTAATAAGCTCTCGGTGGAGCTCTAGTTAAACCTTTTTTGCTCCCTCTCTCATGCGATTTTTCCACTTCCATACCCCTGAGCAAGTCCCGCCGTCAGGGATCCCAGCCTGTGCGGTAGCCATCGATGTCCTGCGGGCCACCACCACCATCGCCACAGCCCTGGCTGCAGGCGCAGAAGCAGTACAGGTGTTTGCCCACTTGCAACAGCTTCAGGAAGCAAGCCAGAACTGGCCGGCTGGCAAGCGGCTTTTGGCCGGGGAACGGGGGGGCAAAGCAGTGGCAGGGTTCGATCTGGGCAACTCCCCCCGCGAATACACCCCCGAGCGTGTGCGGGACAAGCGCATCTTCATGAGCACCACCAACGGCACCCGCACCCTTCAGCGCTTGGAAGGGATCCCGGTGGTGATCACAGCGGCCCTGGTGAACGTGGGAGCGGTGGTGGAGTTTCTCAGGCGAGGAGCTTTTGCCGAGGTGTGGCTGGTGGGATCCGGCTGGGAAGGGGCTTTTGCTTTGGAAGACACCGCCTGTGCCGGGGCGATTTTGCATCGCCTGGGCTGCTCGTGGGAGCAGTTGGGCAACGATGAGGCAGTAGCCGCCCTGGCCCTCTACCAAACCTGGCAGGACGACCTGTTGGGCCTGTTGCGGCGCTCCAGCCATGGGCAGCGGCTATTGGCAATTAGTCCCGAAAACGACAGCGATCTGGCCTATTGTGCCGCCTTAGACCAGCTCTTGGTGGTGCCCCGGCAGGTTCAGCCCGGCGTTTTGGCCCTTGCTGGCTAGCTGGCCTGGGGTGTCTCAGCAGCAACAGCCAAAGCCTTCTGCTGCAGCCACTCCTGCCATTCTCCCGGGATCAACTTGCTGTGAAACGCATCTCCGGAGATAAACACATCCCGCTGGTTTTGGGCCAAAACGAAAATGGAGCGGCGGTCGAAATGGGAGGTGAGCTTGTAGAGGGTGTAGGGGCCTTCGGAGTAGAGGGTTAAAGTTTCCTGATCTAGGCCGTGGCGACTGCTTTGGCCGTGGGCCCGTAAGATCATGTTGATCAGTTGCTCGTAGTACATACAACCTTCCCGAATGAATAGAATACACCCCTGGGCAAGACTTCAACAGCCAAGGCGGCTGCCAAGGCCCGGGCGGCTCGCGTGAGCCCAGCATAACAAATCCCGCTCTGTGGCTAGGCAACACTGACCCCCATAGAGCAGGCGGGTTCAACCAATGCGGCGGCAAATGGGATCAACAAATGCGATAAATAATAAGGCAAGCCGTCAATTTTGTTCAGGCAGCCCCCATGGCCACTACGGCGCCTCGTTCTCTTCCTCCCACCGATCCCGTCTGCGTCGCCATTGTCGGGGCCTCCGGGTATGGAGGGGTGCAGTTGGTGCGGCTGCTCAGCGAACACCCCGGCGTGCAGATTACCTACCTGGCTGGTCAAGACAGCGCCGGCAAACGCTACGGGGATCTCTACCCCCATCTAGCCCAGGCGGTGGACTTGACCATTCAGCCAGTGGATGTGGAGGCCATCGCCGCTAGCAGCGACGTTGTCTTTTTATCTCTGCCCAACGGACTGGCCGCAGACCTAGCGCCGCCTTTGCTGGCCAAGGGGTGCAAAGTCCTAGATCTCTCGGCGGACTACCGCTTTCGCAACCTGGCCACCTACCAATCCTGGTATCGCCTGGGGCAGACGGATCCCAATTGGCCCAGCCCTGCCTACCGCCAGGCCAACGAGCAGGCGGTTTACGGGCTGCCGGAACTCTACCGGGAGGCTATTGCCCAAGCCCAACTGGTAGCCTGCCCCGGCTGCTACCCCACGGCCTCCCTCCTGGCGGTTGCCCCTCTGTTGCGGCAGGGGTTGGTGGAGCTGGACAGCCTGATTTTCGATGCCAAGTCCGGCGTCTCCGGGGCGGGCCGCACCCCCAAGCTGGGATCCCTCTTTGCCGAGGTGGACAGCTCGCTGGGTGCCTATGGCGTGGCCCAACACCGGCACACGCCCGAGATCGAGCAGGCCTGCTCCGACCTCACCCACACCCCCATCACTGTGCAATTTACGCCCCACCTGGTGCCAATGGTGCGGGGCATCCACGTGACCTTGTACGCCAACCTGCGGGATCCTGGTCTCGTGGGCGAGGATCTCATCACCATTTACAACGCCTTCTACCGCCAATCCCCCTGGGTCAAGGTGCTGCCCCGCGGCGTTTACCCGCAAACCAAGTGGGTGGCTGGCACCAACACCTGCATGATTGGGGTGGAGGTGGATACTCGCACCAACCGGGTGATTGTTCTGTCGGTCATCGACAACCTAATGAAAGGGCAAGCCGGGCAAGCGGTGCAATGCCTCAACCTGATGATGGGGTGGCCGGAAACCTTGGGCCTGCCGCGGCTTGCCTTTTACCCCTAGCTATAATGCCGGTAATTCCCCTGAGGTGCCCATGCCTGAGTTTTCGGATCCCGTCTTCTCCCCCAATCTCGATCCCAGCGCTGCCCCATCTGCTGCACCGGCGAACTCTCCACCTTCGTGGGCCAGAGCTGGGGATCTGAACTGGGAGGAGCTGTGGCGGCAACTGGAAGCAGGCTGGCAGGAGCTGCCCCGACGCTCTGAAGAAACGGTGCAGCAGACCCTAGCTCGTTTGCAACTGGAGTGGGGGGGCTTGTGCCGCGAGGCAAGGGATCGGCTACAGGCAACTCTGGACAAAGCCAGAGCCACAACCTCTCCAGAGCCCCTCCAGCGAGAACTGCAAGCGCTTTTGCCTCTGCTCAACCCCAGCCAATGGGAGGTGGTCATCGGCTCTCTGGAACGGGCTGCCGACCGAGCCTGGGTGGCCAGCCTGCTCTATCAGGGCCTGCAGGAGCAGACCCATCCCAGGGCAGAAACCAACGGCATCCCTTCCTGGGCGGAGGGGTTGACTGCTGAGCAGCGCTCCGCCCTGGTGGCAATGAGCCTGCGGGCCTATGGCAACAGCCGCCTACCTTTGGTCATGGACAAAAGCGGCGAGATCCAAGTGAAAGCTTCAGCCGCCCTCTTGGCCGCCCTCATTGCCATCGAGATCGGCAGCGTGGGATCCGCAGGCGCCCTCTCCTTGCTGGGTACACCAGAGTTGCGCAAGCTCTTGAATGCCGAGGGCAAGCTGCGGCGCAGCATCTTAAAACAGGGGCGAACTGCCCTCACCGAAGAGGAATGGCAAACCCTGCGCCAGTGGCTGGATCCCAAGGGATCCCCGCCCGACTGGTACCTCTCCCTCACCCAAGTGGGGATCCAAACCACGCAGGTGGGGGAGTATCTGGCGCGGCGGCTGCGGGAGTTTTTCCAGAGCGAGTGGATCAAGCTGGTGATCCCCCCGCTGTACCACTTGGTTATCGATGCAGTGCGGCTGTTGACGGGAGAAGTGTTTCTCAGCGTGGGCACCACCCTAGAAGCGGCTTTGGAGTCAGCAGAAGCCGAACGACGACTGGAATTGCTGCTGCAAGCTTTGCCCCAGGCCCGGCACATTCCCAGTCCTGAGCGCATCCAAGCTGCCCTTCCCGCCGTCGTAGAGGCTGCTGAGACAACCCTCAGGCCACTGCTGGGGCGCCAGTTGATGACGGTGGCCGACATCTTCGATCCGCCCCTTCGCAACGAAAGCCTCAACGAATTGGGGCGGCAACTCAACCTCTGGAATCCCTTGCAGTTTTTGCTCACCTGGGGCACGGCTGGCTGGCTGGGCGCTCTGCTAGATGAGATCAAGGAATTGCAGCAAACCTACCCGGAAATGCCCCTCTGGGAAAGCTATCGCCAGGGGGTTGAGACGGCAGTGCAAGCGCCGCGAGTGATGGATCAGGCGGAAGCCTTGCGCCTTACCGCCAAGAGCTTGGATCCCAAGATAGAACCCTCGGACGACTGACTCACCGCAGGCGTACCCTACCCTCTTAGCCGAAGTGCCCCCATCTGCGGGCGTAGTCACCCTCGCATAGAAAGTCCCAAAAAGTTGGACTTAACTCACTGGTGGGCTGCCTCAGGGTTGGCCTCGTGCCCGTAGAGGTAGCTGAGGACGGAGTTGCGTAGGCGATAGTACTGGGGATCCTCAAGCATTCGCTCGCGGTCGCGAGGACGCGGGAAGGGAATAGAGATAATTTGCCCGATGGTAGCCGCAGGGCCACTGGTCATCAAGACCAAACGGTCGGCCAAAAACAGTGCCTCGTCAATGTCATGGGTGATCATCAAAACTGTGCAGCGATGTTCCTCCCAAATGCGCAACAGCTCCTCCTGAAGTTCTTCTTTGGTGATGGCATCCAAAGCCCCAAAGGGTTCATCCAAAATCAGCACTGCTGGGCGGATTGCCAAGGCGCGGGCAATGGCCACCCGCTGTTTCATCCCTCCGGAAATTTGCGGGGGATATTTCTGCGCTGCTTCCCCCAGTCCCACCAGATTCAGGTGTTCTTCTACAATTTGATGCTTTTCTGACTGGCTCTTTTGGGGAAACACCGCCTGAACAGCCAAGTAAACATTTTCATAAACTGTGAGCCAGGGCAAAAGAGAGTAATTCTGAAACACCACCATGCGATCTGGCCCAGGAGCTGTAATTGGCTGGCCTTTGAGCTTTACCGAGCCGCCGGTGGGCTGGGTAAAGCCAGAAACCATATTCAGCAGGGTGGTTTTGCCACAGCCGGAATGCCCAACGATGCAAACAAATTCTCCTTCACAGACGCTGAGGTTGATATCGCGCAATACGGGATACTCCCCCCTAGGAGTTGGGTAAGTCTTGCTGACATTCTCAAGGGTTAAGTAGGGCTCTGCGGCTGTGGCTGCTGGGGTAGAGGTTGTCAAGAGAGCAGTCATCGTGGGGTGCTCCAATTCATCGTTTTCTCACAACTGGGAACATGCTTTTGCCAAGGAGATCTCTAGAGCAACACGGGACGACGATCCCAAGCAACCTCGGCCACGTAGATGTCGTGCTTAATTGCCAGACTGTTGAGGTAAGCCAAGGGATCCTCACCATTAAAAGGGATCCCGTCGAACAATTGAATGGGCTGGCGTTGGTAAGACACATCCAGCCCCAGCTCGCGGGCCGCCGTACTGAAGACTCCCACCTGACACACCCGCTCCACGATCTCTACCCAGTTGCGCGGGAAGGGCAGATCCCCCCAGCGGGCCATTTGCGTCATCATCCACAGATGCTCGGTGCGGCTGGGACGGTTGCCGGCGCCCAGAAAGAAGCGGTGGTGGGCATATTCCCGCATTGGCATGTCTAGGTCACAGAGCAGGCGCTGGGGATCCCCCAGGTGAATGTAGGAAGGATCAGTGCTCAGGTAGGCGCGGCGGCTGAGCAGCTCGCGAATCTCGTCGTGGTGGGCCGGATCTTCACAGTAGCGACAGGCTTCCAGCAACGCTTTCACCAGGGCAATGTGGGTGTTGGGATAGGCCCTGGCCCACTCTTCGCGCACCCCCAACACTTTGCCGGGGTGGCCGGGCCAGATTTCCAGATCGGTAGCCACCACAAAACCGCTGCCCTCCAGAGCGGCCCGCAAGTTCCAAGGCTCTCCTACACAGTAGCCGTCGATGTTGCCGGCTGTTAGGTTGGCCACCATCTGGGCGGGGGGCAGGGTTTTCAGCACAACATCGTGATCCGGATGGATCCCGCCGGCTGCCAGCCAATAGCGCAGCAGCAAGTTGTGCATGGAGCTGGGATGCACCACCCCAAAGGTTAGCCGACGGCTGGGGCTATCTAAGATGTAAGCCCTCAACTGGCTCAGCGTGTGGATCCCTTGCTCGTAGAAGCGCCTGTGCAGGGTAATGGCATTGCCGTTGCGGGTCAAGGTAAGGGCAGTCACCACCGGCTGAGGCGGATTGTCCCCGCCGCCCAGAGACATCCACACCGGCATGCCGGCGGGCATTTGGGCCGCATCCAAGTAACCTCCCTGGATGCCGTCTTGGATCCCTCGCCAACTGGTCTCCCGCACCAGATTGACTTCTTCCAGGCCGTGTTTGGCAAAAAACCCCTTTTCTTTGGCCACCGCCAGCGGGGCGCAGGCGGTCAGGGGCACAAAGCCAATCTCCAAGTTGATCTTTTCCAAACCGTGCCTGGCCACCACGGTGCTGCGGCGGGCCCGCCACTGCTTGATCCGTTTTTGCTGGTTCAAAAAGTAGATGATCTCGCTGCGATAGCTGTAGTAGCTGGGGTGATTGACCACCTCCAACCGGCGGCGGGGGCGGGGAATATCGATGGTTAAAATATTGCCAATTCGGGATCCCGGCCCGTTGGTCAGCATCACCACCCGATCCGAGAGCAGGACGGCTTCATCCACATCGTGGGTAACCATAAGGGTAGTCACGTGATGTTCTTCGCAGATGCGCATCAACTGCTCCTGCAGATTCCCCCGCGTAAGGGCATCCAAAGCGCCAAAGGGCTCGTCCAACAACAACACCTTGGGCCTTACCGCCAAAGCGCGAGCGATGGCTACCCGCTGCTTCATGCCCCCTGAGAGTTGCGCTGGGAACTTATCCGCCGCCTGCCGCAAACCAACCAGATCGATATGTTCTTCGACAATCTGCTGACGCTCTGCTGGGGAGTAGTTTTTCAGCACAGCGTCTACGGCCAGGGCAATGTTTTGCCGAACCGTTAGCCAAGGCAAAAGGGAGTAATTCTGAAACACCACCATGCGATCGGGGCCGGGAACGGTGATGGTGTGTCCATCCAAAGCCACAATCCCTCCGGTAGGTAAAGACAACCCCGCCACCATGTTCAACAGGGTGGACTTGCCGCAGCCGGAGTGGCCGATTAAGGAGACAAACTCCCCGCGGTGAATTTGGAGATCGATCCCTTGGAGAGCAAGATATTCTTGGCCCCCAGGCAGACCAAACGCTTTTTCCACTTGCTCTACACTGACCAGTACAGACACAGAAGACCTCCCCACCTGTAGATACTCTCAATTTGCTCGGCAACTCGGATCCCAGACCTCAATTCTACTCTTTTTGAAGAGCGGATTGGAGCAAACACTCAAAGACAATGGAAGAGGGATCCCAACTCAATTGGATGGACATGCAGTGAAAAGATCTGCAAACGGGGCTAGCGATTGGCTATTTTGTTTTGCAGGGCAGCCACCAGTCGATCCAGAAGCAAGCCCACCGCCCCAATGTAGATGACAGCAACGATGATCTCAGTTACATAATTCTGCTGGTAGGCATCCCAGATAAAAAAGCCGATCCCTGGCACGCCAGACATGACAATTTCTGCAGCAATAATCGCCAGCCAGGAGAGGCCGATGCCAACCCGCAAACCTGTGAACATGTAGGGCAAAGCAGAGGGCAACAGCACCTTAAAAAAGAAGTCTATCTTGGAAAGCCTCAACACTCTAGAAACGTTGATGTAGTCTTCCGGAATCTGCCTTACCCCCACTGCTGTGTTGATCAAAATGGGCCAGATCGAGGTAATGAAAATAACAAATAAGGCAGCCGGCTCATTGCGCTGCAAAGCCGCCAAGGAGATGGGCACCCAAGCCAAGGGAGCCACCATGCGCAAAAACTGGAAGATGGGATCCAAAGCGCGGTTGATCCACACGCTGCTGCCCACCAAGATCCCCAGGGCAATGCCCACTAAGGCAGCGCTGCAGTAGCCGATGGCAACCCTTTGCAGGCTGGCCAAGGTTTGCCACAGCAGCCCTTGGTCGAGGTCGCTGTTGCGATACAGAGGATGCAGGATTAGATAACGGCTGCGCTCATCCATCCAAATATCCCACGGTCCCGGCAGCCGGATCAGGTTGGCGCTGGACAAAAGTTGCCAGATCAACAAAAATCCCGCAATGCCAACCACGGGAGGGAGGATCTGATCCCGATACTTGGCAAAGTCGAACTTGGCCGTCGAAGACTTTGCCGGAGAAGAAAGTGTCGTCGTCATGGCTCCTAGAGAGGATAGGGTTTTACACAGTTCTCCGTTGCTGCGCCCCCAGAACATCTCGACCGAGGGGTTCTACAGAGTGCTGGCAACAGAGCACGAACTTGGATCAGACTTGCCTTTTCCTTGGACGGGCAAACACAAGGACTGCAAGCTCGACAAAACTCTCACAACAATCAGTAAAATCAGCGCCCCCATCGCTATCGAGAGGATGAGCTTGTCCCAGTGGGGCTGAGCCGGTCTCTCGAAGCAGGGATCCCTGGAGTATTCCCGCGGAACGTGAAGTAGAGCTAACATAGCCGATCCTCGCCATAGCGTTCAGAAATCTTCATCAGAATCCTTTAAAAGGCGCAAGGCTAACAGTTTAACTTGATGGGAGCGGGCAGCTCGGCCCAGCTTTTTTTAACTCAATGGAATCCCACCAATGGTCTGGATCTCTACTACACAAGAAGCACGTCTATGTTGACCTGAGCCGAGACTAGGCCCTCTTGATTTTCAGGCTGTTCAAGTAGGCCTGGGGATCTTGAGGGTCAAACACCACCCCATCGAAGAAACGCTCCGTTCCTCGCGAAGTGTTGCTGGGAATGTTCTTCACCCCCAAAGCCTGGGCGGCCTCGCGCCAGAGATCTTCGCGGTTGACCTCATCCACCAGACGGCGGGCAGTATCCAGATCCTTGAGGAAGCGAGCGTGGAAGCCCCAACGCAGCGATTCCGTCAAGAACCACAGGTCATGGCTCTTGTAGGGATAGGAGACGCTGCCCCGCCCATCTTCCCAGTACAGGGGCCCGGCGCTGAAATCTTGAACAGCCGGCTTGCCGTCTCCCAATTCGTACTTGCCCTGAAAAGGAGGCGTGAGAACCTCGACCGGCACATTTAGATAAGCACGCCCCGAAAGGATGCGCACCAGCTCTTCACGGTTGGCCGGATCGTCGCACCATTGCTGCGCTTCCATGACCGCCATCAAAGTGGCCTGCGTGGCCTTGGGGTTTTTCTCCACCCAGTCGGCGCGAATGGCCAAGTATTCTTCAGGGTGAAAAGGCCAAATCTGCTGGGTGAGGGCCGCCATGAAGCCGATTTTATCGGCCACAATCCGGTAGGGCCAGGGATCCCCGGTGCTAAAAGCATCCATGGTGCCATTGCGCATCCCCTGCACCGTCTCGGCAGAGGGCACCGCCAACAGGTCGATGTCTTGATCCGGATCTATCCCCCCAGCAGCCAGCCAGTAGCGGATCCAAAAATCTTGATTGACGTTGGGGAAGGTATGGGCGGCCTTGAATTTGCGTCCGTTGCTGGCGCTGAAATTTTTGATGTAGTCTGCGGCTCCGGAAACATCCAGCCCCAAGCCCTTGCCCGCATGCATTCCGGCAATGGCAATCCCGTTGCCTTGGGTGATCAACTGGCACAGAACCGCCATGCGCACCGGCTGGTTGTTGGTGATGGCGCCGATGTGGATCATATGGGGCATCGGCATCTGCCACTGGCCGCCGTCAATGCCCCCACCCGCCGAGCCGATCACCACGTTGTCGCGGGCTGCCGGCCAACTGGCCTGCTTCAACACCTCTACGCCGGTCATGCCGTGCTTGGCGAAAAAGCCCTTCTCCTTGGCGATGATCAGAGGGGCAGATTCCACAATCGGAATAAAACCCAGCCTGAGGTTGGGGGTTTCCGGGCCGCTGGCTTGAGCAACCCAGTAGCCCGTACTGGCCCGTGCTAGGCTGCCACTCACAAGCCCACCCACTGTGGCTGCACCCGCGGACAATAAAAAGCTGCGACGTGATGTCATGATCACCTCATCTTTGACAGAATATGTGAGCGCCAAGCAAAACCTTTCCAGTTCAAGCCGCTAGACCGACGGATTCCCCTCGTAAAGAAATCCTTAAATCTCAGCTTGGTTGATATCCTAAAAGCAGACAGGCATAGAGACAATACAATTATTCTTTTGATATCTATAGGTTTCTCTCTATCTTCTAGTAATTCTCGAAGGAGTTGCTCTCCGGTGGCAGAGGGCTTTAAGCAAAACGGCTCAACGGATGGGGGATCCCTGCCCCATGCCGGCTATCACTGGGACGGTTGTGCCGAGCCGTTTTTTGAAGGTTGGTACAGCCGTGTCACCTTGCCCGGGGATCCGCCCCTCAGCTTTGCCTTCATGTACGCCATCGATCCCAGGCGAGGAGGCATGGCGCAGGTGTTGGGGCCGGACGAGGAGCTGCAGTGGCGCACCTTCCCCAACCCGCAGCGCTTCTGGGCCAGTTGGCGGCATCTGGCCTTGGGGCACTCCGGCGGGCCAGGCGAGAGCTGGCGAGGGCTGCAGGAGCCCCTCACCTTTTTCCAGCGCACCGCCAGCGGCTACCAATACAGCGCCCACCTCAACCAAGGGATCCTGCCAGATCCCACCCGGGCCGAGCCGGTTCGCTGGCTCTATCGCATCCAACCCTGCTGCGCCTATGGGATCCCGCCGCGGGCCACCATGGGAGGCTGGTCTTATCTGCCCATCTTTGAGCCGGGCTGGCAGATCCTGATGAGCCACGGCCTGGCCAGCGGCTGGGTGGAGTGGCAGGGCAGGCGCTACGCATTCGAGCAGGCCCCCGCCTACGCCGAAAAAAACTGGGGGCAGAGCTTCCCTCGTCGCTGGTTTTGGATCCAGTGCAACGCTTTTCCCGACCATCCCGGCCTCAGCCTCACCTGCGCCGGAGCCGAGCGACAGGTGCTCACCCGCCCCGAAGAAGTCGCCTTAATCAGCTTGCATGGGTGGGGATCCCAGCCTTTTTTGGAATGGCGGCCCGGCCAAGCGCGGCTAAGCTGGCAGGTAGATCCCTGGGGATCCTGGCAGGTGCGCGGTGAGGGATCCCACTGGTGCATCCAAGTAGAAGGTCATACACGGCAGCCTGGGCAAACCGTCTTCACCCCTGGCCCGCAAGGGATGCGGCGCAACTGCCGCGACACCTTGGCCGGCCATCTACAAGCCCGCCTGTGGCGGCGCAACGGCCAAGTCTGGATCCAGGTGCTCACGGCCAGCAGCTCCCAAGCCGGCCTCGAGGTGGGGGGAGAAGTTCTGCGCTCCTGGCCAGGGCATTGTTGAACCTTGGCGGATATCTACACCCCCGTTGGACTTTCCCAAAAACGCTCTTGTGCTAGAATACCTAAGCCACACTGATAGGCGTCCATCTCTGGAGAGGAGAGACAGGTCTTCAACCGTGGCTGTTTTGCTTTTCCTGTAGGTAGATAGCTTGCGCCTGTAGCTCAGTGGACTAGAGCACGTGGCTACGGACCACGGTGTCGGGAGTTCAAATCTCTCCAGGCGCGTCACGATCCCAGATGATTTTTCGTCTGGGGTATTTACCCTACCTTAGTTGGCCTGAATCCTGTGTTAGGATTAGGCCTATCAAGTCCGCCTTGATGCAGGCGTAGGGAGCCCGAGGATCATGTTTGAACGCTTTACAGAAAAAGCCATCAAGGTGATCATGCTGGCCCAGGAGGAGGCCAGACGGTTAGGTCACAATTTCGTTGGCACCGAGCAAATCTTGTTGGGGTTAATCGGCGAGGGCACTGGGGTCGCCGCCAAAGTTCTCAAGTCCATGGGAGTGAACTTGAAGGACGCCCGCATTGAAGTCGAGAAAATTATTGGCCGGGGATCCGGCTTTGTGGCTGTCGAGATCCCTTTCACTCCCCGCGCCAAGCGAGTGCTGGAGCTCTCCTTGGAGGAAGCTCGCCAGCTCGGCCACAACTACATCGGCACTGAGCACCTGCTCCTGGGCCTGATCCGCGAAGGGGAAGGGGTAGCCGCCCGCGTTCTGGAAAACCTGGGGGTGGATCTGTCCAAGGTGCGCACCCAGGTGATCCGCATGTTGGGCGAGACCGCCGAAGTGACGGCAGGGGGTGGGTCTTCCAGCCGCACCAAAACGCCAACCCTGGACGAATTCGGCTCCAACCTCACCCAATTGGCCCAAGAGGGCAAGCTGGATCCGGTGGTGGGTCGGACGCGGGAAATCGAGCGGGTGATCCAGATCTTGGGCCGCCGCACCAAGAACAACCCCGTCCTCATCGGCGAGCCGGGCGTGGGCAAGACCGCCATTGCCGAAGGTTTGGCCCAGCGCATTGTGCAGGGGGATGTGCCCGACATCTTGGCCGACAAGCGGGTAGTCAGCCTGGATATCGGCCTGTTGGTGGCCGGCACCAAGTACCGCGGCGAGTTTGAGGAGCGCCTCAAGAAAATCATGGATGAGATCCGCAACGCCGGCAACATCATCCTAGTCATCGACGAGGTGCATACCCTCATCGGGGCCGGGGCTGCCGAAGGGGCCATCGATGCTGCCAACATCCTCAAGCCCGCCCTGGCCCGCGGCGAACTGCAGTGCATCGGCGCCACCACGCTGGATGAGTACCGCAAGCACATCGAGCGAGATGCCGCTCTGGAGCGTCGCTTCCAGCCGATTATGGTGGGCGAGCCGAGCGTTTCAGAGACAATCGAGATCCTGTTTGGTCTGCGGGAGCGCTACGAGCAACACCACAAGCTGAAGATCTCCGACGCGGCTTTGGAGGCAGCGGCCAAGCTGGCCGACCAGTACATCTCCGACCGCTTCCTGCCGGACAAGGCCATCGACCTCATCGACGAGGCGGCTTCACGGGTGCGCCTGATCAACTCGCAACTGCCGCCGGCGGCGCGGGAGCTGGATCAGGAGCTGCGGCGGGTGCTCAAGGAGAAGGATGCCGCAGTGCGGGCCCAAGACTTCGACAGGGCCGGTGAGCTGCGGGATCGGGAGATGGAGATCAAGCAGCAGATCCGCGCCATTGCTGCTGCCAAGAAGGCTGAGGAAAGCAGCCGCGAAGAGATGCCGGAGGTCACCGAAGAGGACATTGCCCAGGTGGTGAGCGCCTGGACAGGGGTGCCGGTGGCCAAGCTGACCGAGAGCGAGTCAGAGAAGCTGCTGCACATGGAGGAAACCCTGCACCAGCGCATCATCGGCCAAGATGAGGCGGTGCGGGCCATTTCCCGTGCCATTCGTCGCGCTCGCGTGGGGCTAAAAAACCCCAACCGCCCCATTGCCAGCTTCATCTTCTCCGGCCCAACAGGGGTAGGCAAAACCGAGCTGACCAAGGCCCTGGCGGCCTACTTCTTCGGCTCCGAGTCGGCCATGATTCGCCTCGACATGTCGGAGTACATGGAGCGGCACACGGTCAGCAAGCTGATCGGATCCCCGCCCGGATATGTCGGCTACAACGAGGGGGGCCAGCTCACGGAAGCGGTGCGGCGCCGTCCCTACACGGTGGTGCTCTTCGACGAGATCGAGAAAGCCCACCCGGATGTGTTCAACCTGCTGTTGCAGATCCTAGAGGATGGCCGCCTGACCGACGCCAAGGGCCGCACGGTGGACTTCAAAAACACCCTGATCGTGATGACCTCTAACATTGGCTCGAAGGTCATCGAGAAGGGTGGTGGCAGCCTCGGCTTCGAGTTCAACACCAACGACGAAGATGCGAACTACAACCGCATCCGCAACCTGGTGCACGAGGAGCTGAAGCAGTACTTCCGCCCCGAGTTCCTCAACCGGGTGGACGAGATCATCGTCTTCCGGCAACTGACCAGGGATGAAGTGAAGCAGATCGCTGATATCCTGCTCAAGGAAGTGTTCGACCGCATGAGGGAGAAGAAAATTTACCTCACGGTCAGCGATCGCTTCAAGGATCTGCTGGTGGAGGAGGGCTACAACCCCAGCTATGGGGCACGTCCGCTGCGCCGCGCTATTCAGCGCCTGTTGGAAGACATCTTGGCGGAAGAGATCCTGACTGGCCATGTCAAAGAGGGCTCGGAAGTCCTCATTGATGTGGACGAGGAGCGCAAGCCCAAGGTGCTGGTCACAGAGCCGGAGCGGGTTCTCTTGCCGCAGGGAGCGGAGTAAAGCTGCCGCGGGACATCTGAGTCTCCCCTTCCGGTTCTGGTTCCTAGGAAGACAAGGGATCCGCTGCTGTTCTCGGATCCCTTGCTCTTATCCTTCGTCTGTGTTGCTGTTCTAGGCAGTTGTCTTTAGAGTCAAGGGATTGGCCGTAGGAGAACTTTGGCATGGTGCAATCGACCTACTACTATGGCGGCGCTCCGGTTCGGACTCCGCCTCCCGATTTGGCCTCGCTGCTGCTGCAGGAGCGCATTGTCTACCTGGGCCTGCCCCTAGCAGAGGAGTCGAATGCCAACGTCACCAAGCTGATTGTGGAACAACTGCTGTATTTGCAGTACGAGGATCGGGAAAAGCCGATCAAGATGTACATTAACTCGACGGGCACTTACAACTACGACACGGCAGCGTTTGCCATTCTGGATACGATGAACTACATCAAGCCGCCGGTGCATACCATCTGCATTGGCAATGCCATTGGCATGGCGGCCATGCTGTTGGCGGCGGGCGCCAAAGGGTTCCGGGCCAGCTTGCCCAATGCCACAATCGTGCTGCATCAGCCCTACGGTGGCACTCGCGGACAGGCCAGCGATATTGAAATTCGCACCCGCGAGATCTTGACCTTGCGCAACATGATGCTGGAGGAACTATCCCGCAGCACGGGTCAGCCTCTGGAGCGCATCAAGAAGGACACAGAGCGGCTGTTTTTCATGACTCCGGAAGAGGCCAAGGCCTACGGCCTTATCGATCAGGTGCTGACCAGCTCCAAAGTCCTGCCGAAGTTGGCAACAGCCAAAAATTAAAACAGCGGGATCCGTCAATGGTTCAAGTCCCTGTACAGCCTTTAACGGCGGAGGAGTACCTACGCCTCACGGACTGGCCTTATGAAGGACGGCTTGAACTTGAAGACGGGTATATCCGGGAAGTGCCAACTGAGGAGCGCATTAACACCCCCGTTGAGCTGTTTCTGATTGCAGAATTTCGGCTGCACATGCCCCCACCGCTGCTGGTGAATGAAAAACGCGATTATCAAGACAAACGCAAAGACTATGCTAGCGGTGGGATCCCGGAATACTGGATTGGGGATCCTGCCAAGCAATTCGTTTCCGTGTTCGCTGGGTTGGTGGGGAATACGAAGACGAGGTTAAAACCGGCCCTGAACGCATTGTTGCCTCGGTTTTGCCCCAGCTAGATTTGAGCGTGGAAGAAACCCTGCAAGCGCGTCGTTCTGTGTAGTGTTCCGTGCTGCATACTTTGTCAGGAGATACCTATGCCAATTGGAGTGCCTCGCGTTCCCTACCGTCTGCCCGGTGAGCCCTACAGCCAGTGGATCAGTCTCGATGACCGCCTCTACCAAGAGCGGATCCTGTTTATCGGCGAGCCCATCGATGACAATTTGGCCAATACTATCGTGGGGGTGATGCTCTACCTCAACTCCCAGGATCCCCAAAAGGATATTGTGATGTACATCAACTCTCCCGGCGGCTCTGTAACGGCGGGCATGGCCATCTACGACACCATGAACCACGTCAAGCCCGACATTGTTACCGTTTGCGTGGGCCAAGCAGCCTCGATGGCGGCCTTTTTGCTGGCTGCCGGCACCAAGGGAAAACGCTTTGCCCTGCCCCACTCCCGCATCATGCTGCACCAGCCTTCTCTGGGCACGATCCAAGGCCAGGCCAGCGATATCGAAATTCGCGCCCGCGAAACTTTGCGGGTCAAACGGCGCATGAATGAGCTCTTGGCGCAAATGACTGGCCAGCCGCTGGAGAAAATCGAGCGGGATGTGGAGCGGGATTTCTACCTCTCGGCTACGGAAGCCCAGGCCTACGGCATTGTAGATCGGGTGATCCAAGAGCGCTCGGAAGCAATGGCCAGCTAGGGGGGATTTTGGCTCGTCGCAAAAAGACGGCCTGGGCAAGCTCCTGAGTAAGATAGGGATCCAAAGGCTGACTCTCTTTTGCTTGGCCGTTTGACGGGCCTGGATCGAGTGCTCCTGCCAGCAGGTGTGATGTTCCTTGGCTTATACGGTGTTGGTTCTGGGGTGCCGGGAGATGGGCTGAGGATCCCTGGGGTAGCTAGGATAAGGCGGGGTGAACCGAAAGCATTGGGTCAAAAGGAGTAGTGGATGGGCCAGTCTGCTGGTGTTCCTGCTGTATCCGCCGAATCAGGCTTTGGCTTTGCCCCCGGCTTCTGAAATCCCTGAGGAGGTGCTGCGGGCGCAGCCAGGTTTGCAGGCTCGCTCGCCGGTCGATAATCAGCCCCTCACTGCTGGCGAGGCTCTGCAACTCCAAGCAGCCCTGGCAGCCCGGCCCGAAACCGGATCTGTTTCTCCAGAGGTGGAGCGGCTGATCTTTTTGCTCAAGCTGCGCAAAGGGTTGCGCGACCTGTTTCCTTTTTTGTTCCCCTAACCTTTGATCCGGCTTTCGCCCTCTCCCCAAGGGCGAGGAGGGATCCCTTTCTGGTAGCAGTAGGGGCCGGCGCGGGATCCCCAAGTCTGCTGGCCAGTGGTGGCGTCAAAGCCGCGATCCCAGGTGATGAATTCCTGAGCCGTGAGATCAAATTCGATGTGGATGTAGGTGCTGTCGCCGGGGTTGAGACGGCAGCCGCCGCCGGGCAGCATCTCGCCGTGAAAGCAGCCTGGGCGTTTCTCCACCAAAATACGACAGCCGGGCAAGTGCTCCAGGTCGGACAACGAAAGCTGCGCCAAGCGCTGCGGCTCCTGGGAGGCGCCTGCCCAAGCTGCTTGATCCCGTAACTTATAGTTCTCAATCCGCAACGGATCTGCCAACACCTGCAGCACTCGGCTGCGGTAAAATCGGCCCGGTGTGTGCTCGTTAAATTGCTCGGTAAAAAAGCCGATTCCTTCTGAAAAGAGGTGGGGAAGGCGCACGTACCAAAGGCTCACCGGCACAAACCAGACCGGTTCTGCCATTGCTTGGGCGCGGTTGCTGTAGTAACCTTCCAGCCAATCGGCAAAAGTATTGAGGTCGGAGTCGGCAGTTGCCGCAGCAGAGGTTGTCATATGCAGGAAGGAGGGTTGCCTGTCTGCAGGATTTCTCAATCCTACGCTTATTC
Organism: Synechococcus sp. H60.2; assembly: GCF_047462315.1. NCBI lineage: Bacteria > Bacillati > Cyanobacteriota > Cyanophyceae > Synechococcales > Synechococcaceae > Synechococcus > Synechococcus sp. H60.2. Next base: position 33,567 of record NZ_JANSIZ010000011.1, read on the forward strand.
CACCGATGTGTACTGAGTCGGGGAAACCCTTCTTCCAGAGGGAGAAGGGAGTTGAGGATCGGCGCAACCAGAGAGCTCAGCGTTAAGGAGCGTGCTCTGCTGAAAGCAATTTTTCTTCTACCATAGAAAGCTATGGCAAAACTCACCCCCAGCTCCAGCTACAGCATTGCCCTACGTCTACGTCTGCCCAACCAGCCGGGGGCGCTGGCCCGTGTTACCCAAGCCATTGCCGAGGTGGGAGGCAGCCTCAGCCAGATTGACCTCATCCACCAATCAGCAGCCGAAACGGTGCGGGAAATCTGCGTGGATGCCGTCAGCAGCGAGCACGCCCAGCAAATTTACGCTGCTGTTGCCTCTTTGCCCAACGTGAAGGTGGAGCGGGTGGTGGATCGCACCTTTGAGCTGCATCGGGGGGGAAAGTTGCAGGTGGTGGCCAAAAGCCCCCTGGAGAGCGCCGCCGATCTGGCCATGGCCTATACCCCAGGCGTGGGCCGGGTGGCCCTGGAGATTGCCGCCGATCCCAGTGCTGTCTATGAATACACCATTAAAGGCAATTGCGTTGGCATTGTTACTGACGGCAGCGCCGTGCTGGGCCTGGGGAATATCGGCCCGGAGGCCGCTCTGCCGGTGATGGAGGGGAAGGCAGCTCTGTTTAAGCGCTTTGCCGATATCGATGCTTTCCCCCTCTGCCTGGCTACCCAGGATGTGGGAGAAATCGTGGAGACAGTGGTGCGCCTAGCGCCGGGGTTTGGCGGCTTTAACCTGGAGGACATCAGCGCCCCCCGCTGCTTTGCCATCGAGTCCCAGCTCAAGGCCCGTCTCAGCCTGCCAGTGTTCCACGACGATCAACACGGCACCGCCATTGTCGTGCTGGCCGCCTTGCTGAACGCCTTGAAGGTGGTCAAAAAAAACCTAGACGAGGTGCGCATTGTCCTCAACGGGGCAGGAGCAGCCGGCATTGCGGTAACGCAACTGCTGCGGCGGGCTGGGGCAGCCCACATCGTGGTCTGTGACCGCCAAGGGATCCTCAGCCGCTCCCGCACCGACCTCACCCCCGAGAAAGCTGCCATTGCCGTTGAGAAGAGTGGATCCCTGGCAGATGCCTTGGTGGGGGCAGATGTGTTCATTGGGGTGAGCGTGGCCAATGCCTTGACCCCAGAGATGGTGGAAAAAATGGCGCCGGATCCCATTGTCTTTGCCCTGGCCAACCCGGTGCCAGAGATTCAGCCGGAGCTGGTGAGCGATCGGGTGGCGGTGATGGCCACCGGGCGCAGCGACTACCCCAACCAGATCAACAATGTGTTGGCCTTTCCGGGGGTATTTCGCGGTGCTCTGGATTGCCGCGCCAAGCAGATCAACATCGAGATGTGCCTGGCTGCCGCCCAGGCCATCGCCAATTTGATCCCACCTGAAGATTTGGATCCCCAGTGGATCATTCCCTCCGTCTTCGACGGGCGGGTAGTTCCCCAGGTGGCTGCCGCCGTGATCCAGGCTGCCCGCCAAACAGGAGTGGCCGGGATCCCTTGAGGGTTGCCCAGGCGGCCCTCCTTTAGGGCAACTGTGGGCAACGAAGAAGTTGCGGGCAGACAGTCCGTTGGCGGAGGAAAACCTTACCAAAAGCGGGTGGAAGGCAGCATCCGCTTGCATCAGTGGTCTGCAGGCTTCTAAAGCGTCAACCCCCTAGGATAGCAAACCATTGCAACTGCAATTTATTCACGTCCTAGCACTGCGTGGAAGCAAGCTGGCAGTGCAGGGAAGATCTCAACATACCGAGCATCAATTTTGTCGGAAATGGCCTGGGGGACGCTTTGGAGCGGCAAATGCGGCAACGTTGAAGTCTACTTTCTTTTTTGGATCCCTTGTAACTTAACAACCCTTCAAGCTTTCTTCCTTCTTTGTGTAGTATTTTGTGCAGACCTCACTGACTTCATCGATTACCCTGAGTTTTAGGTTTCTGATCACTCAGCACTCCCAATGGACATACGTAAGCCGCTCTACGTCCACATCGTCACCACGCTCACCGCTGCTAGTATTGCCGCTTTGCCTCAATCTGACCTCGGCAGAGCCCTCAGAGTGGCTCTGGTGGTTGGAGCCGGGAACGCAGTAGCCTCGAGGATTGCTTGGTCTTCTGCCCGAGACAGGGATCAGCGAGTGCAAAGCCTCCAAGCAGAGATTGAAGAGCTACAGAATCGGTCTGCGCGGAAGGAGGAAGAAATTCAAAGACTGGTTGCCGATCTGCAAAGATGGCAGGGTCTCGTCGGAGACTTGTCCCGGCAAGTCCAGGAGAGGGACGAGAAGCTGCAGAACCGGCAAGCGGAACTGACAGAGCTCCAAACCCGGCTTCAGCAGAGCAGCAAGCAAGTCCAAGATCTGGAAGCACAACTGGTCGAGCAACGGCGCTTGCAAGAAGAGCTCCGCCGCCGGGAGCAAAGAATCGAGGAGCTCCGCTGGCAAATTGAGGAAGGCGAGAAAGAACTTTCTAGGCTGCGGGAAGAGCTTCAGCAAAGGAGCGGGCGGCTTCAAGAACTTGAGGCCCAGTTGGCCGAGCAGCAGCAGCTTTTGCAACAGCTCCAAGACAAAGATCGGCAAGTGCGAAGTCTCCAAGCGGAGATAGAGAGGCTGCGTGCGGAGCAGCTCTATGCAGACGCAGACGAGATTACAGAGCTGAGACTACAGCTTCAACAAAGGGATGAGGAAATAAAGACGCTGAAGACTGGCATAGAAGGTTATGAAAAGACTCTGTCTACAATTCTCCAGGGAAGAGGGCATTATACAAGGTACGAGCCGTCGGAAATAGATATAGTCTTGAAAATAACCGAGAAAGAGTTTTACCCACAAGAAGCTAAGAGTTTTATTTTGGAAATCCTGAGAGAGAAAATTAATAACGTACACGAAGGGAGCAGAGTCCAGCATATACTTAGAAACTTGCTTGAGAATAACGAAGCAAACGAGGGTGATGATCATCGTCAGAGAATTAGGGAATCTGTAGACAGCTTGTCTTCAGACTATAATGGGTGGAGTGATTATTACAGAAAAAGGTTGGAAGAGCTTGGTTTTGAGGTCATCGCGGAAGATAATCATGTCAGGATTTGCTTTCACGGGGATAGACGCTACCAAATTAGCCTGTCCAAAACCCCTAGCGATCGGGAGGCCGGCCACAGCATTTCTCGGGATATCCGCAACACTATTTTTGGTCTCTAGACAATCTTGAGGCGCCTCAGGCACAAACCTAACTTCTTACTTGCCCTCTGAGGCCAAGAAAAGTTGAGCCGAGTCCTGGTAGGCTGGAGGAAAGCCTGGGATCCCTGCCATGTTCTACCTACCGTTCTCGCTGTTGCTGTTTTTGATGCTGGTGCTGCTGCTGCCCTTCCTCTGGCTGGGGCTAGCGGTGGACGTGGTGGCGCTGGCGGTGGAGAAGCTGGGGTTCTCGCGGGAGGGGGCGCTGTTGCTGCTGCTAGCCATCCTGGTGGGCAGCTCGGTCAATATTCCTCTCTATCGCGTCAAGTGCGAGGTAACTCTGGTAGAGGATCTGGCCAGCCTGTGGATGCGGCAATTTTGGGGGATCCCGTTGGCCAAAATCTCCCAGGAGACGGTGATTGCCCTCAACGTGGGTGGAGGGCTGATCCCGGTGCTCTTGGCCCTATATCAATTTGGCCGGGCTGATGGGCTGTTGATCCTGGCTGTAACGGCACTGGTAACGGTAGTCAGCTACTACGCTTCCCACATGGTGCCCGGGATCGGCATTCAGATGAATCCGCTAGTTGCGCCGGCCACGGCAGCCCTAGCCGCTCTATTCTGGGCCGGGGATCAGGCGCCGGCGGTGGCCTTTGCCGGCGGGGTTTTGGGCACAGTGATTGGAGCGGATCTGCTGCACCTGCCGGAAGTGCTGCGACGCAATTGCTCGGGCATTCTCAGCATTGGCGGGGCTGGCGTTTTCGATGGCATTGCCCTCTGTGGTCTGTTTGCCCTGTTGCTGAGCTAGACCAGCAAATAGGTGAGGGAAAGGGTAACAGCCTGGCTGGGATCCAGCCAGCGCAGATCGGGATCCCCTTCTGGCGGACGACGGGTCAGCTCTTCTAGCAGCATCTGCGTCCACTCCAGCGGTTTGCTGAGCAACATCGGCGAACGGGTTATCCCCTGCTGACGGACCATGGCTTTGAGGGCTTCCAAGCTGGCCGATAAGGGGCGAGTACTGGCCACAAACAGCAGCTCAGTCAGCCCCTGGGCATGGCAGGTGAGCAGATCGGGATTGACGGCAGAGCGCGACTCACCGGCCACCTCAGGCAGGGGTGGCAAAGTCAGGCTGCCCTTGGCCTCTAGGCGCAGCGGCAGGGCAAAGTCCTCCTGGGGTACGGGAGCCAACAGGTGCAGTTGCCCGCTGGAATCGACCATCAACAGGTAGCCGAACAGATCCTGCTCGCCTTCGTTGCGCAGGGTGAGATGCAAGGGATCCCCGCGCATAAAGCGTGGGATGCCTGGCTCGGCAAGAGCAGAGGCCCCTTGGGCAAACCGTGGCGCCCGCAAGGGGGCTTTACTTCTGGTGGACAATTCCCCCACCACCGCCAGCGGCGAGGTAGCCGCGTTGAGGGTAGCCCGCAGACGTTTGGCCGCCAGCAGATGGGCTAGACGAGGCACCAGCCGTTGCACCGCCATAGCCGCAGCTTCCCCAGCCGGCCCGCAGGAATTGAGCAGCAATTCTCGCCCCGGCCAAAAGAGGCTGTAGCCGTTGACTTCCAAAGGCTTGGGCAGAGCGTCTGCTTGAAAGGCGGCGGCCATTTCTGGAGTAATGCGGCCCAGCAGGCAATCCACCTGGCGCTCGCGCGGGTTAGCTGTCTCCATCCAGCTATGGCCGGCAATGGCGTTGGTCAGATCCACTTTTTCAACGCGGCCCAAGCTATCTTCCAGGCCCACCAAAAGCTTGAGGTCACTGGGGAGAACGCGCAACTGCTCCCGCACCAGCGTGCCCACGGGGGGAAATTGACCTTCCCCGTTGGCCGGCTGCACCTGGGCCAGCAGCCCGCTGCGAGAACGAATCAGCAGCGGCACCGGCGAGGTGGTGGAAAGGGGAGCCAAAAGAGTACCCGGCTGCAGACCACCCAGCGCCGCCGGTGGGATCCCACCCAGCCACACCTGAGCCCGATTCCCCTTCACTTCCTGGATCACGCCGCTGACTGCCACCTGAGGGGGGGCGAGGAAGTAGGGCGGGATGCGTCGAGCCGTTTCTTTGCCCTCCAAGATGGGGCGCTGACAGGCAAACAGGCCCAGCTCCCGCCGGCTGGCCACTTGGTTGAAGGCCACCAGCAGGCGAGTGGCAGGTGTGCTTTCCCACAGGTACTGCGTCAGCAGATAGGTGAGTACTCCAGCGTAGAATCCTGGCCAAGCGGCTTCTGCTGCCAAGTCTTGGGGAGTGGTGGCGGCAATCAACAAGCCCTTGGGCGGAGACGGCCAAACCCGCTGCGGTTCCGAGGAGTCTGAGGCGGCAGATCCTGCTCCTTTCCCGGCTGGGGGGCGGGAACGCAGTTGCAAATTGCCTCGCACCGACGGCAAGACATGGGTGAAGCCACAGTCCAACAAAGTGGTGATCTGGGCGGTGCCCAAGCCTTCCACAAGCCGGAAAAAGCTGTCTAGCTCCATCACCGCCATTCCTTCAGAGCCAGACAACAGCAGCACCGGCTGCCACTGGCCTGGCGCCGATCCCGCCCGCCACTGGCCGTAGCCGCTAAACTGCACGACCACTGTTTCCGCCGCCTGACTTGAACCCCCCAAGTGCTCCGCAAAGGCCGCTTGGATCCCACTCGGCGTGGCGGCCCCATCGGTGAGGGTGAGAATCTCTGCCGGCTCAAAGCCAAAGCGATACAAGAGCAGCTCCCGCTGCAGCTCCACATCGGTCACACAGCCCTGCAGCGGGGATCCCTCACCAGGGTAGCGGTTAATACCTATCAAGAGAGCCAACTTGCGGGAGCTGGCCGCCAAAGCTTGCCCATAGCGCTCAGCCTGACCCACCAACCAGCCAGGAGAGAGACCAAGGCCGGCAGCAACCAGGAGTAACTTTTGTAAAAAAGACCGCCTTTCCATGTTAGCCTCGTGGGCTGCCTCACTGGCGTAACAGCCACCCTGTTGGCGAGCGAGCCACAGCTCAACTTTGTACTGGATCTGTTGCTGCCTACTTCAGGATATCCCCACCCCCACAGCTTTTTCGAGGGATCGGGTGACCGTTTTTGGCGTTTCGTTTACACGTTTACATTGTTGACGAAAGCCTTGGCGGGATCCCTTCCGTCTGGGTATGGGAAAACCGACGCCAAGCCCGTTTAGTACTTGCGCTGAATCCAATAGGTGGTAAATAGCTCGCCACTGGCCTGTTTCTGGATTTTGCCGCCCAAGTCAGCGATGCGCCGCTCCCACTCCTGTAGGGGTGTGAGAATCGGTTCGCTGCCTTTGAATAGCTCAATCAACCCCCACTGTTCGGCCCACACCGATTCAGGATTGACCACTTCGATAATCACTGGTGCAGCCGGACGCAACACCCGCATCAGTTCTGCCCAAACCGCATCAAAGTAATCTATCGGGTAGTAGTACAAAAATCCTGTAGCAATGGCCAGATCGAACTGCTCTGGCCCGTAGTTCTCCAGGTGATGGGCGGATCCCTGCTGCATCGACTTGAACAGCTTGGAGTTAAGCTGCGGTGCTCGCGAGCGCACAAAGCGCACGATCCCCCCACTCAGCTCATGGCCGTAAAAGTGAGCCTGCCAGTCGTTCCAGGGATAGGTCAGGAAACTCACTCCACAGCCCAGATCCAAGCAGGCTTCCCGCTTTTTGGGGGCGCGCAATTGCCAAAAAGGGATCCCCAGGCGTTCCTGGAGGTGATCCCGCTCTTGGGCTTGCCAAAAGGGCAACTGCTCCAGGTCGGGGGGAAGCTGCCAACTGGCCCGACCTAGCTGCACCTCCAGCTCCCGGTTGAAGCGGGCGGCTACAGCGGCAAGGTAGGGATCCCAGCGTTCCCCAGTTTGCGGTAGCTCCATCTTTGGCTAGCTGTGTCTTGGATACTTGGGTGCTTAACTGGCCTTTAACCTAGACTACCAGGAGGCCCGGCCCATAGACCCCCGGCTGCAGGGATCCATTGACCCAACTGTAGCTGCCGAGGATGGTGCCAGCGGGGACTTGAGCCTGGGAGCCCAGGTGCGTGTGAGCGCCGATGTAGCAGGGGGCTTGTAGCTGGGCGTTGGGGTGGATCTCAGCCGTTTTGTGAACCCATACCCCCGGCGCCTTTGCTTCCACATCCTCGAGAGGAAAGTCTGTCATCCGGCCCAGGAGAATGTCCAGTTGGCCGTGGTAGTAGCTGGCCGGCGTGCCCAGATCCCGCCAGTAACCAGTGTGCAGGTAGGCTTGCAGCCGTCGCCCCTGCCGCAGCAAATCGGGGAAGACACGCCGCTCCAAGCTGAGGGGATCCCCGCTGGGGTAGTCTTTGAAAATAGCTGGATCAAGGACGTAGGTGCCGGCGTTGATGGTGTTGGTGGTGAGGGTGAGAGCTTCGGCAGCGGTGGGCTTTTCCCGAAAGGATTGGATCCGGCCCCCTTCCCCCACCTCCACTAGGCCATAGGCGGTGATGTCCTCCACGCGGGCAAGGGTAAGGGTGGCAACGGCCCCACTCTGCAGGTGGCACTGTATCAAAGCTAACAAATCCAGATCGGTGAGGATATCGGCATTGAAGACTACGAGGGGATCCCCGCTGAAGTAGGGTTGGGCCAGCACCAAAGCTCCCGCTGTGTCTAGCGGCGTCTCCTCGACGATGTAGCGGAGCTTTACTCCCCAAGCGGCGCCATCTCCAAGAGCCGCCTCGATTTGTCTGCCCAGATACCCCACGCTGAGTAAAATGTCTGTCAGGGCGGCCCGGCGGCAGCGCCCGATCAACCAGTGCAAAAAGGGTACCTCCAACAAAGGCAGCAAGGGCTTTGGCTGCCATAGGGTCAAAGGCCGTAAGCGAGTCCCCTGCCCCCCTGCCAAAATCACCGCCTGCATAACCGTCCTCAACCCATCTTCCCCGCCTAGATAGTAGGGGAAAAGGGCTTGGTTCGCCAGAGCCAATTGGCTGAGGCTAGCTCAGGCGCAGATGCGGGGCACAGGGGCAGCCGCCGAGATGACTTGCAACAAACGCGGAATACGGCTGCTGTCGTAGATGCGAAATTCCTTTTCCACAACAGCTTTTTCGTCGCGCACCGCCTGGTTTAAAACGATGGATCCCTCGGGGTCGGAAACAGAACGGTGAAAGGTGCCAGGAGGAATGCGCAAAATGCCTCGATTCGCCTCCAGGCGCACAATGTGAAAGGGATCCCGCCAGCTAAAGTTGACCAAGTAAAAGGTTCGTCCTCCCCACAGAGCCAACAAATTGTCTTCTTGGTGGGGATGTAGATAAAACTGCCAATAGCCCTGAGGATTGTCGGGAGGGCTGACGGCTGGCCCTTCGTGATAAACCAGATCGCGGGCATTGGATCGGGGGATGGTGATATCGAAAAACCGCACGCCGGGAGTATCTCGAAACTGATGAAAAGGCAAGAGGGCAAACATAGATCTGGACATAGGCACGCCTAATTGTTCAGAGACAGCCAAAAGGTATTTTTTCCACTGTGAAGCAGAATTCCAGCTTTTTTCAGTCATACTGGCCCCAGCACAACAGAGGTATCTTCTGTACTTTCTGGGGAATAGCTGCCTTGCCGATTGGCAAGACTTCCATCCAGCGGAAAAAAGCTGTACGTTGTAGTTTAGTCAGCCTCAGCGAGAGGTTCAAACCTGAGATAACATCACATCTATGCGCAGATCGAATAGATGGCATCGATGAACATCTCGCAACTGCAAGCCTGGGTGGCAGTGGTGGAGAAGGGGAATTTCAGCGAAGCCGCCCTGCAACTGCACATTTCCCAGTCGGCGGTGAGCCGGGCCATCGCCAGTCTGGAAGAAGAACTGGGGGTAACCCTGTTGGTGCGCGGTCGGTTTGGGGCACGTCCAACTCCGGTGGGAGAGCGGTTACTGCGCTATGCCCGCAAGATGCTGCAATTGCGCGAACAGATGGACTACGAGGCCAACCTGGAAAAAGGCTTACGTGGGGGAAGTGTGCGGGTTGCTGCCTTTCGCAGCGCTGCCACGCACCTGTTGCCACCGGTGATCGCCCGCTTTCGCCAGCAATTTCCGCAAGTTACCCTTACCCTCACGGAAGCAGATCCGGCCACTGTGGAACATCTGCTGCGCTCGGGCCAGGTGGATATCGGCCTGTTGCCGCTGCCGCGAGCTGCCGAGGATCTGCAGACGTGGGAGATCGCTCGCGACGAGTTCATTCTGTTGGTGCCGGAGAGCTTTGGCCCTCTGCCGGAAGCCGTGACCTGGGCGGATCTTTCCCGTTTTTCCTACATTCTCTACAACTACGCTGAATGCACCACAGCGGTGCGCAACCACTGGGAGGCGGCCCACCAAACCCTTAAGGTGGCCTACCTAGTCAAAGAAGATTCCACCATCGTCAACATGGTGGCGCAGGGCCTGGGAGCGGCCATTTTGCCTCGCCTGGCTGCCATCCCTATTCCCCCAGGGATCCAGATCCGCCGTCTGCCCGTCCCGCTGGAGCGGGTGATCGGGGCTGCCGTGCTGGCCTCGGCGCTGCATCCGCCGGCAGTGTATGCCTTTCTGGAGACTTTGCGAGGAAGCCGATCCGAGCGGGCAGGGTGAAGTTCAAAAGGCCGGTAACTTGCAGCTGCCTTAAACTTCCCTTAAATGCTGTCTGATGGATAGCTGCTAGCATAGGGCCATCCTCGCTTCTCACCACAAAAAAGAAGGCTTTTATGAACTGGCTGGCTTTCTTTGGGCTGCTTTGTCTTCCCGGCTCCCTAACATACTTTGTCGCCTATTTGCGTTCCCAGAGGTTGGTTCAACAACTTTCTGCCGCTCGGCTGCTCAAGGCTGCCGAGATTCGCAATCTCGGGGCCAATTCCGGTCAGGCTGATTCCCAAAGAGGCCTGTCAGATCTAGTGCAAGTTTACGGCAAAGTTGTGAGCAATTGCCCCCTGATGTCGGAGTTTTCTCGACAGCCTTGCGTCTATTATCAGTCCGAGATTTCTTGGGAGTATGAGGAGGTGGAGTGCTATCGCAAGTATTTGAATAGTGAGGGCGAGGTAGTCCACAGCGAACGGATCAGCGAGAGGGAATACCAGAAGGCGCGGCTCTCGGGATCCCGTTCAAAAACCTATCCGGGGAAAATGATGCCCAAGCCAGGCTCGAGCTACTCTGACTCCGGCTCTTTCCCGAAAAAGCCCAGCTACGACTACCCCAAGGAGGGCCGTTTCCAAAAATACCCCAACTTAGATGCGTTAGATCCGTTCCCGAAAAAGGCTGGCTATTCCAGTTATCCGCAAAAATCTGTTTCCGCCGGCTATCCCGAAAAATCACAATTTTCTCAAACTGACCGTTCCACGAAATACTATGACAATGTGTACTACGATCCCCATACAAACTGCGAATACCTTCTCGAGAGAGAGACCAACACCCGCCGCGAAACCCTTCACTCGGCGGTGCGCCAGATTCCCTTTTTCCTCGAAGATGAAACGGGACGGGTGCGGGTGGATCCCAGTGGGGCAGAGATAGAGCCAAAGCTGATGGTGGAGGAGCGGGTTTTCCCCGGCCAAAGCCCCAGCCGCTGCCTTTTCGATCTCAGGCCCTATGCTCCTCGCCTGGGATCCGAAAATCGCTCCACCCGCTTCTTCACCTATAAGGAGTGGGCGATCCCGGTGGACGAAATGGCTTTTGCCATGGGTCAGGTGCGCTTCGAGGCTGGGGAGCCCGTGATCCGAAAACCCGTTACCGGGGGGCGGTTCACCCTTGCCCTCAAGCCTCCTGAAGCCTTTTTGGCCGAGCACCGATCCCAGGCCAATAACCACTTGACCACCGCTGTTGCTTTGCTGGGTATTGGCGTTTTTACGGTGCTCTACCTGCTGCAATCTTCATAGACCGCCCGCTAAGCCGACGGCTGAGGATCCCGACAGGCGGCCAGGATGGCCTGGGCGGCCAGATGGCCGGAGAGGGTGGCCCCTTCCATGCTGTCGATGTAGTCTTGGGCGGTGTAGCTGCCGGCAAAGAAGAAGTTGGGCACAGGGGTCTTCTGCTGCGGGCGATAGGGATCCATGCCCGGCGCTTCTCGGTAGAGGGAGTGGGCCAGCTTGACCACGCTGTACCAGGTCAGGTTCAGTTGCCGCGAGGAGGGGAAGAGCTCGTGCACTTGGTGCAGCACGTGCTGGGCAATCTGCTCGTTGGGCATGGAGATGAAGGGATCCCCCGGCGTAAGCACGCATTGCAGCAGGGATCCCTGGCCGGGCTTGTAGTAATCGGCGGGGCTGGTGAGGGCGAGATCAGCAAAGCAGGAGAAATCGGCATCGGCGGTGTAGAGGAGGTTATCGATGCCAAGCGGCTGCGGGTGGTCGGCGGCGCGTTTGGCCCGGCCCTTCAGCTCCGTCACCCAGCCATCGAAGCGCAATTGCACCGTTGCCACAGGTACGGATTCCAGCTTGTAGAGGTTGTCGAACTGGGGCCACTGCCGCCACACCTGTGGGATCAGCCGTTTGGCACCCTCCACGGCTGTTGCACACACATACACATCTGCTTCTACCCGCTCGCCATTGGCCAAGACCAAGCCGGTTACCGCGTAGGGAGGGGAGTCGTTGACTTCGATGCGGCTGACTCCCCGGCGGGTGTAAACCTGACCGCCGCGGGCTTGCAGGTAGCGGACAATGGGCTGGGTAAGGTAATTGTCCGGGGATCCCTTGAGGAGGTTGAGCTTGGAGGCATCTGTTTTGCTGGCAAACATCTGAAAAATGGTCAGCATGCAGCGGGCGGAAATCTGCTCCGTATCGATGAAGCCCAGGGCATAGGCAATCGGGTTCCACATCCGCTTCAAGCTAGCCTCGGATCCGCCGTGGCGGCGGAACCACTCGGCAAAGCTCAGCCGATCCAAGGCGCGAATCTGCCGCATTGCCCCTTCGTAGTCCAGCAGGCCACGAATCAGAGGGCTGGTGCCCAGCGCTAGGGCGTTGCGCAGTTTATCGGCCCAGGAGAGCTGCTCTGTCGTGAAGAAGGCCTTGAGGCCGTTGAAGGGCGCCCCCAGGGGAAAGCGAAAATCGAGGCTGCCTGTGTGCCCGCCGCGATTGACAAAGGTGTGGATGTGTTGCTTAGGCAACAGGTTCTCGTAGGCCCCCACCTTCTTCATCAGGGCAAACAAGTTGCTGTAGTTGCAGAAAAAAACATGGAGGCCCATCTCGATGTGGTTGCCCTCGGCATCCTGCCAGGAGCCCACCTTGCCGCCCACAAAGGGCCGCGCCTCGTAGATCCGCACCTGGTGCCCCGCTTCCGCCAAATCAACCCCTGTGACCAAGCCGGCCAACCCTGCTCCGATAATGGCTACCCGCATCGTGATCCCCTCAAATGAGCCCCGCCAGGGGCTGACGCAACTGCAAAGAAAGATAAACTTCTCTCATTCTGGAACAGGGATCCCTGGCTTGACAAACGACCGCAAAACTTGCCATGATAGATATCCCATGCGGATGTAGCTCAGTGGTAGAGCTTCTCGTTGCCAACGAGACGGTCGCGCGTTCGAATCGCGTCATCCGCTTTTTGGACCCTCACCCCCGTCCCCTCTCCCGGAGGGAGAGGGGGGTTGTTAGCGCTTGTAGAAGGTCTCCAGGCTGTGGCGGTCGCCCACAAAGCGCCAGTGCCAGGGTTCGTAACTCACCCCCTGTGGGTTGCCGCGGGGAAAGGACAGCTCAAAGCCAAAGCGAGCAGCATTCTTCTCCAGCCAGCGGAAGGCAGGGGTGGTCTCAAAGGCCTCCTGGGTATCCCATTGAGGGAACTGGGCATCGCCAATGTCGATGGCATAGCCCGTGTGATGCTCGCTGTAGCCAGGGGGAGCGCTGAGCGCCGCCCGTTCTTCCGGTCGCAAGGCCCGCGATTGGGCCACCTGAAAAAACAAAAACTCCTGCTCCGCTATCGAGCGAAACCCAGAGATAGGGACGAGGCGGATCCCGTCGGCTTGGGCTGCTGCGCTCATGCGCAGGTAGCTCTCGGCAGCCGCCTGGCGCAGGCGCACCTCTCGACCGTGGTAGTGGCCCACCACCTGCAAGCTCTCCGGTGGAGCTTCTGCATAGGCGTAGTGCCCCAGCACAGAGACCCGTCTATCCTGCTCAGTTGACTGCGCCAGAGGGGACTGACCGGCTTCTTCCAGAACTGGGGGATCCGCTACTTGCTGGGATCCAGGTAACTGATCTATCCCCCAACCCGCCAAGAGCACCAACCCAACCACTACCAGCCCCAAGCTCAGGCGCAACCTCAAGGTAGCCGCCGAACCTTGCGCTTTTTCCACCGAAGTGGACTGGCGACGCGCAACCGGAATGTCGTCGTTCATGCGCAAGGGCCGGGATCTCAGAGAAGAACCGAAGAGATTTTACAGGCCCAAGTCTGCCAAGATATCGCGGGCATGGGTTTCGGTGTTGATGTTCTGATAGACCTTGGCAATTTTGCCCTCGCCGTCGATGACGTAGGTCACCCGCTTGGCGTAACCGCCCCCATCCACATCGTAGGCGCGGGCAATCACCCCACTGGTATCGACCAGTAGAGGAAAAGGCAAGTTGTACTTTTCGGCAAACTTTTGGTGAGAGGCCTGGTCGTCCATGCTCACCCCCAACACCACCACGTCTTTGCTTTGGTAATCGGCGTAAGCATCGCGGAATCCACAGGCCTCTTTGGTGCAGCCGGGGGTGTCGTCTTTGGGGTAAAAGTAAAGGACAACGGTTTTCCCGGTAAAATCAGCCAGAGAAACTTGGTTGCCGTGAGTGTCAGTGGTGTTGAACCCTGGAGCAATGGTGCCAACAGCGAGAACCATAGACAGGTGACCTGAAGAGTGCGAAGAAGAAGGCTGCCCTCAGCATTCTCTTCAGCCCTGGTCGTCTCTGTCAAGCGGTTGCCGGCTCCGACCCGGCTGCCCGTTGCAACTCGACCACCAGCTCTTGGAGCTCCACCGCCAGCCTAGAAGGCAGCCGTCGCCCCAGGATCTCCGCCAGCGACCGGTAGTACCACAGGGATCCCTCTTTGCCGCCGGAGAAGCGCTCCCAGAGCTGATCCCCCAGTTGGTGAAAGTCTCGCAGGATGCAGCGGACGTTGTGCAGTTTGTCAGCGGCGGCCACCAGCAAGACTGAGGCATCTGCGCTTTCCAAGTGCTTGAGATAGGCCACTTTGCGCTCTTTCCAGTTTTCTTTGGGCTCGCCCAGGGAGCTATCGCTGTCGGTGTCTGTGCATCCCAGAATGATCTGCAGCACCCGTTCTCCAAAGTGCTCCCGCAACTCCCGTTCGATCTGGGCCCGCGGCTCACTGCTGTAGCGGGGGCCATCCTCCAGGCTGTCATGGAGCAGGGCGGCAATAGCCTCATCTTCGTCGGCGCCGTGCTCCAGGGCGATGGACGCCACCGCCAGCAGGTGGCTGAGGTAGGGGATCCCTGTTCCCTTGCGGGTTTGAGCGGCGTGCCAGCGGTAGGCGTAGCGCATGGCCTCGGCAAACCGCGGCGACAACTGGGTGGACATGGGTATCTCTCCATCGAGGTTGGAAGTTGAGGGGATGGGTCAGGAATGGTCTGCTGTTGGTTGTTGATTTGATTATGGGAGCAACTGGCCGGAACCGCAGAGGTTCAGCCGCTGGCCTCCGTCTGTTTTGCCGGTAAGGGCACTGGGATCCCTGTCCCTTGCCAGGCACAGAGATCGACAAAGCGATCCGCCAGGCGAATCAGCTCCGGGTGTGTGCTGGGCCGGTAGGCGGCTACCTCCAGCCGGCAGCCTTGGCTGCGGATATGCCGGAGGGCTGGCGCGAAATCCCCATCACCGCTCAGCAGCAGCACCGTCTCGTAGCGGGAATACAGGGTCAATGAACTACCCCACCGCGCAGGCGGGTGGGGTTTCCTCACCCGCTTGGCAGCAGAGCTTTTGTCTCTTCTTCTGCCCCAGTTGCTTCATAGATCCCGTGTACCGGGTCTCTGAAGTAGAGCTGAA
>NZ_JANSIZ010000012.1:0-48186 GCF_047462315.1 Synechococcus sp. H60.2
AACCGGGAGTAGTGGTCTCTGACCCGGTTCAACCGCTGTCCATTCCAGTGATCCCCCTCAGAGGTCTGGGCAATATCTCTCCTACCCAAATCCATGCCGATTGCCTTGGTGGTGTCTTGTGGCTCCGGTACCTCAGACTCCACGCCAATCTGGATGTAGTAGGAACCGTCTTGGCGTTTGACCAACGTGGCTGCTTTGGGATTCGAACCTGTTAGCATGCCACGCTGGTAGTGACCTACATTCAGCTCAAAGCGTTCGCGTCCCTCAACGGTGGTCAGCGACACCGTCCAGTCCTTCTCGCGGAAAGAGAAGATGCGGGCATCGTAGGTAACAAAGCCAGACTTGAACGCTTTGACTGGAGGACGGTTTTTCTGTTGGGCACTCTTACGTGCAGCGGCTAGCCTTCTGCATACCTGTTGTGCCACTCGCGCTAGCGGGACGGAGTCCTTATTGCTGGATAGCCCAAAGTGGGTACGAATTGCGCGGTAGCAGAGAGATTGGAGCTTGACGGCGTTGACCACCTTCTCTGGCGTGTTTTGGTTGACCCAGTAAGGCCTCCGGCCCGCTGGCGCGAGGAGTGCTTGTGCAAAAGCGGACAAGGTTGCCTCTAGCTTCACAGCTTGCGAAGCAGATACCTTGAGCTTGCAAGAGATAGTCAGGACTTGGGCCATGTCACAGTTATTCGTCGTCCGCATTCCTCCCGACCCTGACCGGCCCCCCTCCCCCCGTATACAGGGGTACAGGGCGGGGCTCCTGCGGTTTCTAGCTGAAAGGCACCAGCTCCCCTGAAATTACGCAAAATCTTAACACAGCTTTAGGGGTTGGCCCCCCATCCCAAGGAGAAGCCTGTGAAGAGGGTGTGAAGGGCTTGGCTATCATAGCTGTAGACGGCCAGAGGCGGGATGACCTGTGCAAATTCGCTTTGCTGTGATCAGCGATCCCCACATCACTGTTCCTTCCACCCTTTGGGATCATCCCAACCGGTTTCATTTGGTGGAGGTGAGCATCCCGGCTCTGGAGCAGGTTTTGCAACACCTGGTGCAGTTGCCCTTGGATTTTTTGCTGCTGCCGGGGGATCTGACCCAGCATGGAGAGCCAGAAAACCACGCCTGGTTGGCGGAGCGTCTGGCTCGTTTACCTTTTCCAGCTTTTGTGGTGCCCGGCAATCACGATGTGCCCCAGCTTGAGGCATTGGCAGAGTTTCCCCGCTACTACCAAGCTTTTGGCTATGAGGACGGGCGGTCTTTGGATTACAGCCGCCTGTTGCAGCCAGGGATCCGTTTGATCGGCCTCAATTCCAACCACTTTGATGCTCAGGGCCAGTTGGTGGGGTGTCTAACTTCGGAACAACTGACCTGGCTGGAAAAGGAATTGGCAGCAGCCGAAGAGGAGCTGGTGCTGCTGATGGTGCACCACAACGTGGTCGAGCATCTGCGCGGGCAGTCCCTCCACCCCTGGGGCCGTCGCTACATGCTGGAGAATGCCTCTCAATTGCGGCGGCTGCTGCAAGCTTACGGGGTGCAACTGGTGTTCACCGGACATTTGCACATTCAGCACATCGCCCGGCGAGGGGGGGTTTACGACATTACCACCGGCTCTTTGGTCAGTTTTCCCCATCCCTACCGCCTTGTCGAGATCCGACTGGATCGCGAGACCGGGATCCACGTCCACATCCAAAGCTACCGGGTGGGATCCCTGCCCGGTTGGCCCGATTTGCAGGCGTTCTCGCGGGAGTGGATGGGTCAGCGCAGCGAACCGGTGGTGGTTAAGTTTTTAACCTCTGCGCCGCTGCATTTGCCCCTGGAGCAGGCCCAAGCCTTGGCCCCACAATTGCGCCACTTTTGGGCAGGGGTAGCTGCCGGGGATCCAGACCTCGCTTTTCCAGACTTCCCACAGCCGGCAGGTCGATTCCTGGAGCGATTTAGCCGTTGTTTTCGCTGCCCACCCGATAATCAGGCGCAGCTCCATTTGCTGCCTCGGGGTTTTTCTATTTCTTAGGAACCAGGGCAAAGAATGGCCTTTGCAGGATTTGGCAGTTGGCGAAGCGATACCGTTTGTTCTTTCGGAAACATTCCTAGGGTTGGGATCCCTCAATGTGGGAGTAGGGCTCTAGGTGGATGGTGACCCGCACCGGCCCGTAGCGCTCCTGCAGCAGTTGCTCCACCGCTTCGGTGATGCGGTGGGCCGACTCCACGTCCAGCGGCTCCACCACCATGTGCATTTCGATAAAGATCATCTGCCCTGGGATGCCGCGGGAGGCAATGTCGTGGCAGTCGAGGATGCCGGGCAGGCTGAGAACCAGCTCCCGCAAGGTCTTAGGCGGAATGGCTACCCGGTCGGTTAAAAAGGGAACGTTTTCCCGCAGTACTTCCCAGCCGCTCCAAAACACCAGCAGCCCCACCGGCACCGCCAGCACCTGATCCAGCCAGGGGATCCCCCAGTAGTGGATCCCGGCCAGTCCCAGCAGCACCGTCAGGGTTACCCAAACATCGCTGAGGGTATGGCGGGCATCGGCCAAGAGCAGCGAGCTGGACAAAGCCTTGCCCCAGGAACGTTCATAGAAGGCCACGAAGAGGTTGATCCCCAGTACCCCCACCATTAGGGCTAGGGTCAGTCCATCGACCTGCAGCGGCGGCTGGGGCTTAAAAAACCGTCCCACTGCTGCGCTGAGGATCTCAAAGCTGGCCATCCCCAGAAAAGCGGCGATCCCCATGGCACCGATGGCCTCAAACTTGCTGTGGCCGTAGGGGTGCTCCTCATCCGGCTCTGGCGAGGAAAAGCGGGCCGCCAGCAGGGCAAGAATGTTGCTGGCGCTATCGGCGGAGCTGTGCAGGGCATCGGCCACCAAGCTCAGGGATCCGGTCGCCAGGCCCAAACCCAGCTTGACCAAAAACACCAAAAGATTGAGCCCCAGGGTAACATAGAGCACCCTCTGTACCTGGTGCTGACGGCGAGCGGCTATGGCAGCAGAATCGGGGAAACTCACCGCTCAAAGGCTCAGAAGAAAACCGGTTCTGCTTTATTTTGCCACCGGCTTGGGTTCAAGGCTGTCTTTCCTCCCCTTGAGGATAGGGGATCCCGGTCGGCGGGGTATTTTAGAACCAAGCATCGACGCGAGGGGGAAGCGGGCTATGGACGTGGCGGTTGTGGGAGCTGGCTATGTGGGGTTGGTAACCGGCGCCTGTCTGGCTCACCTGGGCCATAGCGTTATCTGTGTAGACAACAACCCCGTCAAAATCGAAAACTTGCAGCGGGGCCACCTGCCCATCTACGAGCCTGGGCTGGAAGAGCTGGTGCGGGGAGGCACCGAGGCCGGCCGGCTGCACTTTACCACCGACCTGGGCCTGGCGGTGAAAGCCAGCGAGGTGATTTTTATTGCCGTGGGCACCCCAGCTTTGCCCAGCGGCGAGCCGGATCTGCGCTACGTGGAGGCCGTGGCGCGGGAGATCGGCCAGCACCTGGACGACCGCTACCGGGTTATTGTCAACAAGTCTACCGTCCCCATTGGTTCCGGCGACTGGGTGCGTATGCTCATCCTCGACGGCGCCGCCGAGGCTGTCCAGCAACGTCTAAGCAGCCAGCAGATGGCCCTGGCTGGAGGGGATCCCACCCCCTCCTCCCTGGCCACCCTGGACAAGTCTCCCTGTGTGCCGCCCTTCGACGTGGTCAGCAACCCCGAGTTTTTGCGAGAGGGCAGCGCCATCCACGATACCTTCTACCCAGACCGCATCGTGATTGGCTCCAACAGCCCCCGCGCCATCGAGATCCTGCGGCAGCTTTACGAGCCCATCCTCAACCGCCAACAGGGCTTGGGCGGGGATCCCGTGCCCTTGCTGGTCACCGACCTGGCCTCCGCCGAGATGATCAAATATGCCGCCAACGCCTTCTTGGCCACCAAGATTAGCTTCATCAACGAGATTGCCAACATCTGCGAGCGCACCGGCGCCGACATCACCCAAGTGGCCGAAGGGATCGGCCTCGATAAGCGCATTGGCCGCGCCTTCCTCAACGCCGGTATAGGCTGGGGAGGGAGCTGCTTCCCCAAGGATCTGTCAGCTCTCATTCAAACAGCTGCTGACTACGGCTATGAGGCCAAGCTATTGCGGGCTACTGTCGAGGTCAACCGCGAGCAGCGGCAGCGCCTGGTGGAAAAGCTGCAGCAGGCCCTCAAGGTGCTCAAGGGCAAGACCATTGGCCTTTTGGGCCTCACCTTTAAGCCCCACACCGATGACCTGCGGGATGCACCCTCTCTGACGTTGATCGAGCAGCTCCACCGCCTGGGAGCCAAGGTGAAGGCGTATGATCCCATTGTCTCGGCTTCGGGGATGCGGGAGGGCCTGGCCCATGTGGTGGTGGAAACGGATGTGTTCCGCCTGGCCCAGGATTGCGATGCCCTGGTGCTGGTGACGGAGTGGCCGGAGTTTTTGTCGCTGGATTACCGGCGCCTTGCCGAGCTGATGCGGCGGCCTTTGCTGATTGATGGCCGCAATTGCTTAGATCGGCAGGCCGTTCAACAGGCGGGCATCACTTTAATTGGAGTGGGCTGGTGAAGATTCTGGTAACGGGTGGTCTGGGATTTATTGGCTCCCATCTGGTCAGCCGCCTTCTGCAGGAGGGCCACGCAGTTATCTGCCTCGACAACGGCTACACGGGGCGGGAGGAGAACGTGCAGGCCCACCGCGACAACCCCGCCTTTACCTTGCTGTGGCACGATGTGGCCGAGCCGCTGCCGCCGGAGCTGGAAAAAGCTGGGATCGAGCAAATCTACCACCTGGCCTGCCCCGCCTCGCCGCCCCACTACCAGGCGGATCCCATCCGCACCATCCGCACCAGTGTCTGGGGCACCTACCACCTGCTGGAGCTGGCTCAAAAAACCGGGGCCCGCTTCCTCCTGGCTTCCACCTCGGAGGTGTACGGGGATCCCCAGGTGCACCCCCAGCCAGAGGACTACTGGGGCCATGTCAACCCCATCGGCCCGCGGGCCTGCTACGACGAGTCCAAGCGCCTGGCCGAAACCCTAACTTTTGATTGGCAGCGGCAACACCAGACGGAGGTCCGCGTTGCCCGCATCTTCAACACCTATGGCCCGGCCATGCGGGAAGACGATGGCCGCGTGGTCAGCAACTTCATCGTCCAGGCCCTGCGCGGGGATCCCCTCACCGTCTATGGAGATGGATCCCAGACCCGCAGCTTCTGCTACATCGCTGACCTCATCGAGGGCTTGGTGCGCCTAATGAACAGCGCCCACCCCGGCCCCTTAAACCTGGGCAACCCGCAGGAGTTCACCATCCTAGAGTTGGCCCAGCAGGTCTTGGCCCTCACTGGCAGCTCTTCTCCCATTGTCCACCGCCCCCTGCCAACCGACGATCCCAAGCAGCGCCGGCCCGACATCAGCAAAGCCCGCGCCCTGCTGGGCTGGGAGCCGCAGATCCCTTTGTCCGTCGGCTTGGAGCTAACCATCCCCTACTTCCGCCGCCGCCTGGGGCTGGCATAGGAGAATGCCCCCTGGAGTTCCCAGGCCACTGGCCACTTCTAGAGGTGAGTAGAGGGCCTCAAGGTTGTTACATACTACGATACAAATACGGAGAAGGGATGTTAGCCTAAGCAGGGGATCCCTAGGTCCATGGACACTTCTCCTCTCTCTCTGGAAGAACCGACCACCCTCATGCCCTTAGAAAGCTGCGGGCTGGAAGCAGAGAGGGAACCGGTGGGCGCTTTTTTGACGGTGCTCCAGGGATCTGACAGGGGCAGGACTTTCCGCCTAGGGGAGACAGTAGTAGTGGGGCGCAGCCCCCAAGCCGACGTTCAGCTTTCTGACTACACCATCTCTCGGCAGCACTGCCAGCTGGGGAAGGAAGGGGAAAGCTATCTCCTCACGGATCTAGGCAGCCTCAACGGCACCTATGTCAACGGGGAACGGGTAACTTGCCGGGTTCTGGCGGATAGGGATCGCATCCAGGTGGGCAATAGCCTCCTACAGTTTGCCTACTATGACCGGCTGGAGGAGGCTTTCTTTTCCCAGATGGCCGCCGCTGCCCTCTACGACCCACTCACCAGCCTCCACAACCGTCGTTTTTTCCTAGAACACCTCGAGCGGGAAATCCCCTTTGCCCTGCGCCATCGCCTTCCCCTCCACTTGCTCTACCTGGATCTAGACAACTTCAAGCTCATCAACGATCGCTGGGGGCACTTGGCCGGGGATCAAGCCCTGATCCAGGTGGCCCAACAACTGCAGGCTCAAGTTCGCCGCGAGGACTTGCTGGCCCGCCTAGGGGGCGATGAATTTGCCCTCTTGGTGCGCGGGATCCCGGACTCTCAGATCCTGCAGTTGGCCAGGCGCCTACAGCAGGCCATCGAATCCCTTCCCCTGCAGGGGGGAATTCACCTCACCTGTAGCATTGGTGTCGCCTCTTTGCTCCGGCTTCCAGCAGAAACCTCTGCACCCAGCTTCCTAGAGGCAGCCGACCAGGCCCTCTACCAGGCCAAAACGCAGGGGGGCAACCGGGAGGTGTTGCTGTAGGGTTCAGGATCCCTCCACCAAGCTGGCATAGGCCTCGGCGCTCATCGTGTCGTCGAGATCCTCCGGGTTGGTCATGCGCACCTTGATCAGCCAGCCATCCCCATAGGGATCGTCGGCAATGCTCTCCGGGCTGTCCACCACTGCTTTGTTCACCGCCACCACTTCCCCCGAAACAGGGGCATAGAGATCCTCCACGGCCTTAACGGATTCCACCGAACCAAAGCTCTCGCCCTTTTCAATCTCTGTTCCTTCCTCCGGCAGGCCGACGAAAACGATGTCGCCAAGCTGATCGACGGCATAAGCCGTGATCCCAATCACCGCAAGGTCATCCTCAACGCGGATGTACTCGTGGGTGTCCACATAGCGCAGATGGGGTGGATACTCCAGGGCCATGCCGTTTCCCCCGCTAGAATTCAGTGGATTATTCTAGGGTGAACCCCTGAAGCTGGTAAAGCTCTCCCAAGGGGATCCCCTAGGCTTGACACCTAACTAGAGGAACTCCATCAGCAGCCGATTCACGGTTTGCGGCGCCTCCTGCTGTGCCCAGTGGCCGCACTCGGGGATGTATTCTTTGCGAATGCCGTTGGGGAAAAAGGGATCCATTCCCTCGGTCAGCTCGCGGCTGAGGGCAAAGTCTTCCTCTCCCCAAATGAGTAGGGTGGGGGCGAGGATCTGCCGCAGAGGCTGTAAAAACAGGTTCTGCAGAGTGGGCAGGCTAAACAAGTGGCGGTAGTAGTTAAGGGCAGAGGTGAGCACCTTGGGTTTGGCGAGAGCCTCTTGGTAGATCTTCAGGTCATGTCGGGTGAAGGCACTCTTGCGCACCGAGGTTTCTTGGAAGATGCGCTGCACCCAATCGCCCAAGTTCCACTGGAGCACCCACTCCGGCAGCCAAGGCAACTGAAAAAAGAACAGGTACCAACTGCGGCGCATCTGATCTAGGTTGGTCAAGAACTCCCGCCGAAAGCAAGCCGGGTGAGGGGAATTGAGAACGGCCAGCTTGCGGATCTCGTCGGGGAAAAATTGCGCCCAGTGCCAGGCAATGGCTCCTCCCCAGTCGTGGGCCACCACTACCGCCCTCTTAGCCCCAAAGTGATCCAGGAGGCCGCGGACGTCCGCCGTGAGGGTATCTAGGTCGTAGCCGTGATCCGGCTTATCAGAGTCATTGTAGCCGCGTAGATCGGGGGCTACGACGCGAAACCGCTGCGCCAACACTGGGATCTGGTGCCGCCAGGAATACCAAAACTCCGGGAAACCATGCAACAAGATCGCCAGCTCCCCTTCCCCCTGGGTGACGTAGTGCAGTTGAATACCATTGGTCAGGGCATAGCCGTGCTGCCAGCTCCCCATCTTAGCGGCTACTTCAGAGGGAAGGCGTCGGATCCCTGCTTCTGTCATGTCGTCTGCTCTCAGGCCGAACCCATGATTTGGTATCCACCCATACTAACCTTTGTCGCTCTCTTGCTAGCGGGGAGTTTTCCGGAGGCGTCTGCAAAAGGCATCCTGGGAGAGAAGCGGCGGCTGCAAAGGTCGGATGAAAACTAACACAACATCCCCCCAGAAGATCGCCATTCTAGGGGCGGGAGCCTGGGGAAGTACGCTGGCTCTACTGGCCCAGGCCCAGGGGCACCGAGTGCAGCTTTGGGATCGGCGCAAGGATCTCGATCTCAAAGAGGTGCTCCAGGGATCCCAAATCCTTATCTCGGCAGTCTCCATGGCGGGGGTGCGCCCTGTGGTGGAAGCGGTGCGCCAGGTGGGGATCCCTCCCCAAGCGATTGTGGTCTCGGCCACCAAAGGGCTGGATCCGTTGCAGCTTCTGACCCCTGCCCAAATTTGGGGGGCCACTTTCCCAGAGCAGCCTCTGGTGGTGCTTTCGGGGCCCAACCTTGCGGCGGAAATCCGTCAGGGCTTGCCGGCAGCGGCGGTGGTGGCCAGCCGGCAGTCCTGGGCAGCTATGCAGGTACAGCATGCCCTGGCTTCGGAACGCTTTCGCCTCTACACCAGCAGCGATCCCTTGGGGGTGGAGCTGGGGGGCATCCTGAAAAATGTTATCGCCATCGCCGTGGGGGTGTGCGATGCACTGCAACTGGGCACCAATGCTCGGGCTGCCCTGGTCACCCGCGGCCTGGCAGAGATGATCCGGGTGGGATCCCACTTGGGGGCGCGGCCTGAGACCTTCAACGGCCTCTCAGGGCTAGGGGATCTGCTGGCCACCTGTCACAGTCCTTTGAGCCGCAACTACCGCGTAGGCTACGGCTTGGGTCAAGGCAGGCCTTTGTCCCGCGTTCTGGCCGAAATCGAGGGCACTGCCGAAGGGGTTTACACCGCCCCCGTCGTGGTCAAGATTGCCGCCCAGCATAACATCCGGGTGCCTATCACCCAGGAGGTGCATCTGTTGTTGCAAGGACAGACCACCCCCCCTGCTGCCCTAGCCAGGCTGATGGAGCGACAACTCACCTCGGAATAAGACCCTCACCCCCCGCTCCTCTCCCTGAGGGAGAGGGGGGCTAGAGGTAGACGTAGAGAAACGTTTCATTGCTATTTGAAGCTATTTGAAATGACCATAGCCGCAAATCCGCGGATGAGGAAAGGGGTTCTGCAGCGCATCAGGATTTTTGCAGAGGGTTGGGGTACCAGAATGAGCTATTTGGCGGAGTTTTTTTCCTCAGAGTTTTTCTATGCTGCCTCCATAGCTTCCCTGTTCGTTCCCGCATCAACTCGGCTCTCGATTGTTCCGGGAAGCCGACAGCCAGCCCCAGGAGTTGGGGGGTCTCTTGTTTGCTTGTTTGCGAAGCCACATGTCCAAACGCATCTTGGTGATTGAAGACGAACCCGCTATCCGCACCTATTTGCAGAAGGTGTTGCAACGAGCTGGGTACGACACTGTTGCGGCCAGCGACGGAGAGGAAGGATTACAGATGGTGCGCGCCCTCCTGCCGGATTTGGTGTTGTGCGATGTGGTCATGCCCAAGCTAAACGGCTACGGGGTGCTCGATGCCGTGAGATGGGATCAGTTCACTGCCCACATCCCCTTTGTCTTTCTCTCCTCGAAAACCAGCCGAGAAGACATGGAAGAAGGGCTGCGGCTCGGCTCTAATGCCTATCTAACCAAGCCCATCGACCAAAACCACCTGTTGAAAGCAATCGCTGCCCAACTGCTCTAAACTTTTAGCCATTTACCCCTGGGATAAGACTTCCAGGGAACCGAGAAAAGTTTTCCGGATCCCTGCCGGCTGTAGCTAGGGGATCAACGCCTGTTGTCGCTGCCGCTGTTGCCGCTCCAGGGCCTCGAACAGGGCTTGAAAATTGGCTTCGCCAAAGCCCGCGGCTCCGCCCACTCGCTGGATCACTTCGAAGAAAAAGGTGGGCCAGCCAAATAGAGGTTGGGTAAATGTTTGCAGCAGAAGGGGACGATCCTGGCCATCAGAGGCGGGCAGGGTGGCATCCAGAAGGATCTGCTGCTCCACCAGGTCTTGCCAGGAGATGGCCTGTCCAAGGGCGGAACGGAGCGCCAACCCCAACTCCCTTTCCAGGCTGGTGTAGTACTGCGGCGGCACCTGCAAAAAGTCCACTCCCCCCTGCCGCAACCGCCGCAGGCTGGCAACGATATCCGGGTTGTGCAGCGCCGCGTGCTGAATGCCCGGGCCACCATGGGCATCCAAAAACTCCTGAATCTGAGAAGCGGCGCAGGTGGGTTCGTTGATGGCCCATTGGATCCCGGCTTCTGGATCCCCTACCACCACGCTTTCCAGGCCAGAGGTGTCGGTGTGGATGCTGTAACGGTACAGATGCCGCCAGCCCAGCACCTGGCCATACCAGTCGGCTGCCGCCTGCAGGGATCCCTGCTCCACGTTCAACACCACGTGATCCCAATGGGAGAACAGGCCTGCTTCCGCAGGGGTGACGTTGGAGGGGCCGGGGACGAGAGAATGCCGGATCCCGTAGGGGGTGTGGAGGCAGAGCGCCGCTGCTGTCGGGATCCATTCCACTGGGGCGCCTCGCCCCCGCAACAGCTCCGCCAAGGCCGGTAGCTCCTGCTCCCCCACCGCCAAAGCCACATCCACCACCCCCGGCGAATGCTGCTGCAAATAGCGATCCACCTCGTCCCCCGCCCGTGCCGGCTGAGACAGGCGCACGCGCAGGGATCCCTGCCGCAGATCCAGGGTGTTGCCGGCCTCGCTTTCCAGTCGGAAGCCCCAAACCCGACAAAAGTGTTCCCGCCAACGGGGCAGATCCCAAAGGTAGAAGTGCAGGTGATGGATCCCTTGGACAATTCGAATGGACTGGTTCATAGAAAGCGCACGGCTAACGCGAACGCCAGGTGTTCTGGTGTTTTCCCGGCAACAGGTAACCGGGGCCGCCCTAACCCAGCATAGGCTGGCCCTTTGGCGAGGGAAAAGGTCAAAACCCTTTCCAGCAAACCCTTAAGACAACATTAAAAACACGCTTAAAAATGCGCCCACAAAAACATCTTCGCAGGGCAAAGGACTAAAATTGAAGTGGGCGAGGTGTATGGCCAACATCCAAAAAAAGAAACAGCAGAGTTGCTAAAAGCTCTCCCTCAAGTCAGTCACCAGGCCCTCTCTTTTGCAAAGATTGTTGTAGCTTTTGGCAGTTGCTGGGGCGCCGCCTTGCCCTATTGTCAGCCTATTGGCGGAGTTGTCAGGCGTCATAGTTGGGAGGATTGTTATGATAGCGAGCGCGCAGCGTTCTGTAGCTTTGTCTACAGAATCGAAGGCCGAAAAAAATACAGAACGCAAAGTATCTGATCAAGCAGTTGCGAGAGATTTTCTGCCGGGACGGTGGCAGCGCTGCATCGATGTCCGAGATTTTATTCAGCGCAATTACACTCCCTACACCGGGGATGAAAGCTTTTTGGCGCCGGCCACCGAGCGCACCCAACGGCTGTGGGCCAAGGTTAAGGATTTGATGGCGCTGGAGCGGGAGCGGGGGGTTTTGGATGCCGACACCGACCTTCCTTCCAGCATCACCAGCCACCCGCCGGGCTATATCGACCGGGAGCTGGAGCAAATTGTAGGTCTGCAGACAGACAAGCCCCTGAAGCGGGCCATCCTGCCCTTTGGCGGCATCCGCCTGGTAGAGACGGCCCTCAAGGCCTACGGCTACGAGCTGGATCCAAAGGTTAAGGAGATCTTTACCAAATACCGCAAGACCCACAATGACGGGGTCTTCGACGCCTACACGGAGGAGATGCGCCGCTGCCGCCGCTCTGGCATCATCACCGGCTTGCCGGACGCCTATGGGCGGGGCCGCATCATCGGTGATTACCGGCGGGTACCTCTCTACGGGGTGGATCGGCTGATTGAAGACAAGGAGGCGCAAAAAGCCAGCCTCGACCTGGACACGATGGATGAAGAGACCATCCGCCTGCGGGAGGAGCTCTCAGAGCAGATCAAAGCCCTGCACGAGCTCAAGGAAATGGGGGCCAGCTACCGCTTTGACCTGGGCCGTCCGGCAGCCAACGCCCGCGAAGCCATCCAGTGGCTGTACCTAGCCTACCTGGCAGCGGTCAAAGAGCAAAACGGCGCCGCCATGTCCCTGGGGCGGGTCTCCACGTTCCTAGACATCTACATCGAGCGGGATCTGCAGGCCGGGATCCTCACCGAAGAAGAGGCCCAGGAGCTCATCGACCACTTTGTCATGAAGCTGCGCATGGTCAGGTTTTTGCGCACGCCGGAGTACAACGAGCTCTTCAGCGGCGATCCCACCTGGGTAACTGAGTGCATTGGCGGCATGGGGCTGGATGGGCGACCTCTGGTTACCAAGACCAGCTTCCGCATGCTGCACACCCTCTACAATCTGGGGCCGGCGCCGGAGCCCAACCTAACGGTGCTTTGGTCGGAGCGGCTGCCGGAAGCCTTCAAGCGCTACTGCGCCAAGGTCTCCATCGAAACCAGCTCCATCCAGTACGAAAACGACGACCTGATGCGCCCCTACTGGGGGGATGACTACGGCATCGCCTGCTGCGTATCGGCCATGCGCATTGGCAAGCAGATGCAGTTTTTTGGGGCGCGGGTAAACCTGGCCAAGTGCCTACTCTATGCCATCAATGGCGGTCGGGATGAGATCTCCGGTGAGCAGGTGGCCCCGGCCTATGCCCCCATCACCTCTGAGGTGTTGGAGTACGACGAGGTGTGGCCGCGCCTGGTGCAGATGATGGCCTGGCTGGCCAAGACCTACGTCAACACTATGAACATCATCCACTACATGCACGACAAGTACTGCTACGAGCGCCTGGAGATGGCCCTGCACGACCGCGACATCGTGCGCACGATGGCCTTTGGCCTGGCTGGCCTATCGGTGGTGGCGGATTCCCTCTCGGCCATCCAGTACGCGCGGGTGCGGGCAATCCGGGACGAGCGCGGCTTGGTGGTGGACTACGCGGTGGAGGGCGACTTCCCCAAATACGGCAACAACGACGACCGGGTTGACCAGATTGCGGTGCAATTGGTGCAGACCTTCATGGCGGAGCTGCGCAAGCACAAAACCTACCGCAACGCTATTCCCACCCAGTCCATTCTCACCATCACCTCCAACGTGGTCTACGGCAAGAAAACCGGCAACACCCCCGATGGGCGGCGGGCTGGCGAGCCCTTTGCGCCGGGGGCCAACCCCATGCATGGCCGCGACACCAAGGGAGCGGTGGCGTCGCTGGCTTCCGTGGCCAAGCTGCCCTACGACGACGCGCTGGATGGTATCTCCAACACCTTCTCCATCGTGCCGGCGGCCCTAGGTCGCACGGCTGAGGAGCGGGTTGCCAACCTGGTGGGGCTGCTGGACGGCTACATGCGGGATGGCGGCTTTCACCTCAACGTGAATGTCCTCAACCGCGAGACCTTGCTGCAGGCCATGGAGCACCCAGAGCTCTACCCGCAGCTCACCATCCGGGTTTCCGGCTACGCAGTGAACTTCATCAAGCTTACCCGCGAGCAGCAACTGGATGTGATTAACCGCACCTTCCATCAACACTTCTAAACGAGGGGGCGGGGGATCCCGGAAGGCTGCCCCTAGCCGGGTGAAGGATCCCCCCTCCCCAAGCAAGGGGGTTCAATGAACTATAGCGTTGGGGATTTGGTTAGAGACTACGCGGCGGGACGGCGAGATTTCCAGGAGATCGAGCTGCCCCAGGCCGACCTACAAGGGATCCACCTAGCCGGTGCCGACCTGCGCTATGCCGATTTCAGCGGCGCCAACCTGGCAGGCGCCAACCTGCGGGGGTGCGATCTCAGCTTTGCCGATTTGAGCGGCGCCAACCTATCGGGAGCCGACCTGCGGGGATGTCTACTTTTTGGCAGCAATTTCCGCGGTGCCCTCTTGGAGGGGGCTTTGCTGGATCACGCCGATTACGATGCCTATACCCATTTCCCGGCGGGCTTTGATCCCAAAGCCCATCGCCTGCACAGCCTCTCGGCGGAGGTCTCCCAGTAGGAGATCTTTCCATTGGTTTTCAACCGTTAAGAAAAACACAGTCTGGGTAAAGTCCAAACCGTGATGTGCATAACATGGCCAGCAATTGGGAAGAAAACCTCAAGATTAATTGATATTTTGCAAAAGCCATTGAGGATAGAAGTATGGATACCCCGCTCAACCCCTTGACGCCGATAACCGGCCGCATTCACTCGGTCGAGACCTGTGGCACGGTGGATGGGCCAGGGATCCGCTTTGTCATCTTCCTACAGGGCTGTCCTCTGCGCTGTCTGTACTGCCACAATCCCGACTGTCGGGATCCCAATGCCGGCCAGGTGGTGACGGTGGACTCCCTCATGGCGGAGATCCAGCGCTGCCGCAATTACTACCTCAAGGGTGGGGGAGTCACGGCCAGCGGGGGGGAACCGTTAATGCAACCCAACTTTGTGGCCGAGATTTTCCGCCGCTGCCACGAGCTGGACTTGCACACGGCGCTGGACACTTCCGGCTACGCGCCCTTGGGGGTGGCCAAGCCAGTTTTGGCCCATACGGATTTGGTGTTGCTCGATATCAAGTCCTATCTGCCGGAGCTCTATCGCAAAGTTACCGGCGTTTCGCTGCAGCCCACTCTCGATCTGGCTCGCTATTTGGATCAGATTCACAAGCCCACCTGGATTCGTTTTGTTCTCGTTCCTGGACTAACAGATCCTGAGGAAAACATCAAGGGCTTGGCTGAGTTTGTGGCCACTCTATCCAACGTGGAGCGGGTGGAGGTTTTGCCCTTTCACAAGATGGGGGAATACAAATGGCAGCAGTTGGGACTGCCCTACACCCTCAGCGATGTCCAGCCGCCCACCCCGGAACAGATCAACCACGCTTTGCAAATCTTTCGCGAGCGGGGATTGGTGGCGGTTTAATGGCTGCTAAGACTTAGTTTATTGCCGTAGCAACAGTAACAAAAACAGAGTCAATCCCCATTTGCATCAGCTTGATCCCAAAGTCATCTCTAAAATTCTTAGGCTGCCCCTAAAGTAGCGCTAGGTTGAACTTATAGGCTAGGAGCTGGCCAACTCTGGCAGATGGAAAAATAGAGGAGGGATCCCCAGTGGAAGTGCGCGTAACCTACCAAAATGGCGTTCAATTTCAAGCCGAAAGCCGCGGCCATCGCATTCTCAGCGATCAGCCCTTGGACAACCACGGCCAAGATCAGGGAATGACGCCGCCGGAGTGGTTTTTGGCCTCTTTGGGTGCCTGTGTTGGCTTTTATGCCGTCAAGTATCTGGAAGCGCGGCAGTTGGATCCTCGGGGGCTGGAAGTGGTTGTTACTGCAGATAAAGTTGAGCACCCCAGCCGCTTAGACAACATTTGCATTCGCGTTCAGACGGGGATCTCCCTCGACGAAAGGCAGCAAAAGGGCCTAGAAAAAGCTGTCGACGCTTGCATCATCCACAACACCCTCACCCATCCCCCAAAAATGACCACCGAGATCCAGGTTCCCGCACCTGTGGGCGCTTAGCCAGCCAGGGAGCCCAGGGAGTCTTGTAGCTCTAACTGTTACTCTTGCCTCAACTCTTAACCCGTATGGATGTGATTTTGGAGGGATCCACCTATGCCTGTTACCAATCTCGAGGAACTGGAAGCTTTAATCCAACAGGTGAAAGCTGCCCAGATTGAGTATGCCACCTTCACCCAGGAACAGGTGGATCGAATCTTTCACAAAGCTGCCCTGGCGGCCAACAACGAGCGGATCCCCTTGGCCAAGTTGGCCGTAGAGGAGACCGGCATGGGTATTGTGGAAGACAAGGTGATCAAAAATCACTTTGCCTCTGAATACATTTACAACAAGTACAAACACGAGAAAACCTGTGGCGTCATTGAGCGGGACGAGAGCTTTGGCTACGAGCGCATTGCCGAGCCGGTGGGGCTTTTGGCAGGCATTGTGCCGGTCACCAATCCCACTTCGACGACTATTTTCAAAGCCCTCATCACTCTGAAAACCCGCAACGCCATCATTTTTGCGCCTCACCCCCGCGCCAAACGATGCACCATTGCCGCGGCCAAGGTGGTCAAAGAGGCGGCTGAGGCGGCAGGCGCGCCTGTGGGCTTGATTGGCTGGATTGACGAGCCCACGATTGAGCTTTCTCAGGCTTTGATGCAGCATCCGGAGGTGAAATTGATCCTGGCCACCGGCGGCCCCGGCATGGTCAAGGCGGCCTATTCCTCCGGCCACCCCTCGCTGGGTGTGGGAGCGGGCAACACGCCGGCGGTCATCGACACCAGTGCCGACATTCCCATGGCCGTCAGTTCAATCTTACTCAGCAAAACTTTTGACAACGGCATGATCTGCGCCTCGGAACAGGCGGTGATTGTGGTGGAGGCCGTTTATGAGCAGGTGAAGGCGGAGTTTTGCCATCGAGGGGCCTACTTTTTGGATCCGGAACAAACGCAAGCGGTGCGCCGCATTCTCCTCAAGGATGGCCGTCTCAATCCAGCTATTGTCGGCCAATCGGTGCAGACCATTGCCGCTCTGGCCGGGATCCAGGTACCCGAAGGCACCAAGCTGCTGATTGGGGAAGTGGACAAGGTGGGGCCCGAAGAGCCGTTTTCCTACGAAAAATTGGCCCCTGTTTTGGCCTTCTACCGCGCCAAGGATTTCCACAGCGCCGTCGATGTTGCTGTCCAACTGGTCAATTTCGGTGGGCGGGGCCACACCTCTGTCTTGTATACCGATCCCGCCAACCAGGACGATATTGCCTACTTTGAGCATGCCCTCCAAACAGCACGGGTGCTGATCAACACCCCCTCTTCCCAGGGGGCGATTGGGGATCTCTACAACTTTAGGCTGGATCCCTCGTTAACTTTGGGCTGTGGCACGTGGGGGGGCAACTCGGTCTCCGACAATGTGGGGCCGCGCCACCTGCTCAACATTAAAACCGTGGCCTACCGGCGGGAAAATATGCTCTGGTTCCGGGTGCCGCCCAAGATCTACTTCAAGCCGGGATGTCTACCGGTGGCGCTGCGGGAGTTGGCCGGCAAAAAACGGGCTTTTTTGGTGACCGATAAGCCCCTCTTCGAGCTGGGTGTGCTGCAGCCGGTTACCCAGGTTTTGGACGAGCTGCACGTGAACTGGGATGTCTACCACGATGTGGAGCCGGATCCCACCCTCAGCAACGTCAACCGCGGCCTGGAGCAGTTGCGCCAGTTTCAGCCGGATGTCATCATCGCCGTGGGCGGCGGATCCCCGATGGATGCGGCCAAGGTGATGTGGCTGATGTACGAGCAGCCCCAGGTGGAGTTTGAAGGCCTGGCAACGCGCTTTATGGACATCCGCAAGCGGGTCTACGAGCTGCCGCCGCTGGGGCAAAAAGCCCAACTGGTCTGCATCCCCACCACTTCCGGGACGGGATCCGAGGTAACGCCCTTTGCGGTGGTGACCGATGACCGGGTGGGGATCAAGTACCCCCTGGCCGACTACGCCCTCACCCCCAGCATGGCCATTGTCGATCCGGATCTCACCCTAAAGATGCCCAAGAAGCTGACGGCTTACGGCGGCATCGATGCCCTCACCCACGCCTTGGAAGCCTATGTCTCGGTGATGGCCAGCGAGTTTACCGACGGGCTGGCGCTGCAGGCAATTAAGCTGCTGATGACCTACCTGCCGCGGGCCTACGAGAAGGGAGCTGAGGATCCAGAAGCACGGGAAAAAGTCCACTACGCCGCCACCCTTGCCGGCATGGCCTTTGCCAACGCCTTTTTGGGGGTGTGCCACTCCTTGGCCCACAAGCTGGGATCCACCTTCCACCTGCCCCACGGCCTGGCCAATGCCCTGATGATTACCCACGTCATCCGCTACAACGCCACCGACGCCCCCTTCAAGCAGGCCATCTTTCCCCAGTACCGCTACCCCAACGCCAAGCACCGCTATGCCGAAATTGCCGATTACCTGCAGTTGGGGGGAGCCAATGATGATGAAAAGGTCATGCGCCTTATCGAGGCCATCGAGGAGCTGAAGCGGAAGCTGGGGATCCCGGCCAGCATTCGCGAGGCCCTCAGCGAGAGCGAGCAGGCCTTTTACGACCGTCTGGAAGCGATGGCGGAGCAGGCTTTTGATGACCAATGCACCGGCGCCAACCCCCGCTACCCCCTCATTCAGGATATGAAGGAGCTGTACGTCTTGGCCTATCGGGGCTGCCGGGTGGAGGCTGCCCTCTACCACCAGCCGGAGCCGGCTCTGGTTTAAGGTCGGCCTTCCTCCCCGCCAAAACGTACTTCTCCCTTCCCTCCTTGCAACGGCTATGGCTACGCTGCACCGCCCCGATCCCAGCCTGGACATCTGGAAGGCCAGATCCCACCCCTTAGATCCCATTTTTCTGCCCCGCTCGGTAGCGGTGGTGGGGGCAACAGAGCGCGAGGGCAGTGTGGGGCGCACGGTGCTCTGGAACCTCATCAGCCACCCCTTTGGCGGCACGGTCTACCCGGTCAACCCCAAGCGGCACCAGGTGTTGGGCATCCGGGCCTACGAGCGGCTCTCTGCTCTGCCGGAGCCGGTGGATCTGGCCATCATCGCCATCCCGGCAGCCGGGGTGCCGGCGGTTATTCAAGAATGCGTCGAGGCCGGCGTCAAGGGGGCCATTGTCCTCTCGGCAGGCTTTAAGGAAATTGGCCCGGAGGGGCTGGAGCTGGAAAAGGCCATCCAAGAGGCTGCCCGCGGCAAGCTGCGCCTCATTGGTCCCAACTGCCTGGGGATCCAAAATCCCCACACCGGCCTCAATGCCACCTTTGCTGCCCAGATGGCCCGACCCGGCAACGTGGGGTTTATCAGCCAAAGCGGGGCGCTCTGCACCTCGATCCTGGACTGGAGCCTGCGGGAAAATGTCGGCTTTAGCGCCTTCATCTCTCTGGGATCCATGCTGGATGTGGGCTGGGGGGATCTCATCGACTATCTGGGCGAGGATCCCCATACCCACAGCATTGTCCTCTACATGGAGTCGATTGGGGATGCGCGGTCGTTTGTGTCGGCGGCCCGCGAGGTGGCGCTGAGCAAGCCCATTATTGTCATCAAGGCGGGGCGTACCCAGGCGGCGGCCCAGGCGGCAGCTTCCCACACGGGATCCCTCACCGGCAGCGACGCGGTTTTGGATGCAGCCTTCCGCCGCTGCGGTGTGCTGCGGGTGGATCACATCGAAGACCTCTTCGACATGGCGGAGGTGCTGGCCAAACAGCCCCGCCCGCAGGGCCCTCACCTCAGCATCCTCACCAATGCCGGCGGACCGGGGGTGCTGGCCACCGACGCCCTCATCCGCGCCGGGGGATCCCTGGCCCAGCTTTCTCCCCAAACCCTGGAGCAGCTTAACTCCATCCTGCCGCCCCACTGGAGCCACGGCAATCCCATTGATATTTTGGGCGATGCCGGGCCGGAGCGCTTTGCCCAGGCGCTGGAGATCGTGCTGCGGGATCCTGCCAGCCAGGGCTGTTTGGTAATCCTCACCCCCCAGGCAATGACGGATCCCACTGCCACTGCTGCCAAGGTGGCAGAGACCTGGCGGCGCAGCGGCTCCCGCCAACCCATCCTGGCCAGTTGGATGGGGGGAGACCTGGTGGATGCCGGCGAGCAGATCCTTAACCAAGCGGGGATCCCCACCTACCGCTACCCGGATCAGGCGGCACGGGTGTTCAGCTATCTGTGGCGCTTTAGCGACAACCTCAAGGCCCTCTACGAAACTCCCACTCTGCTCCCTGCAACAGCGGTCGAGGGCGAGAGGGTGCAACAAATTCTCGGCCAAGCCCGGCAGCAAGGTCGCCGGCTCTTAACCGAGGTCGAGTCCAAGGAGATCCTGGCCGCCTACGGGATCCCGGTGGTGCCCACGCGGGTGGCCAATAGCCCGGAAGCAGCGGTAGAGGCCGCCGCAGAAATGGGCTACCCGGTGGTGCTGAAGCTCTACTCCCATACCCTCACCCACAAGAGTGACGTGGGCGGCGTCCAGCTCAACTTGCCCGATGCCGAAGCGGTGCGGCGGGCCTTCGCCCAGATTCGCCGCAACGTCAGCGAGAAAGCAGGGCCAGAGCACTTCCAAGGGGTGACGGTGCAGCCGATGATCCGCACCGACGGCTACGAGCTGATCCTGGGCAGCAGCGAGGATCCCCAGTTTGGGCCGGTGTTGCTGTTTGGCAGCGGCGGCCAACTGGTGGAGGTGTTCCAGGATCGCGCCATTGGCCTTCCCCCCCTCAACACCACCTTGGCGCGCCGCCTGATGGAGAATACCCTCATCTACAAGGCCCTCAAGGGGGTGCGGGGGCGCCGAGCCGTCAATCTGGAAGCGCTGGAACAGCTTTTGGTGCGCTTCAGCCAACTGGTGGCCGAACAGCGGCAGATCCAAGAGATCGACATCAACCCCCTGCTGGCCTCGGGCGAGCAACTGCTGGCTTTGGATGCCCGCGTCATTTTGCGCTCGGAGCAGGAACCCCCCGTACCGTTGGCCATCCGCCCCTACCCCAGCCAGTACAGTTGGCCCTTCCGCGAGGGCATCACCATCCGCCCCATCCGTCCCGAAGACGAGCTGCTGGTGATCCAGTTTCACCGCCACGTCTCCGACTACAGCATCTACCTGCGCTACTTCCACCCCATCAAATACAGCGCCCGCATCGCCCACGAGCGCTTGGTTCGCATCTGCTTTAACGACTACGACCGGGAGATTGCTCTGGTGGCCGAGCGGCAAGACCCAGAGCCCCACCTCCTCGGCATCAGCCGCCTCTCCAAAAAACACGGCCTTCCCGAAGAAGCCGAGTTTGCCCTGCTGGTGGCGGATCCCTACCAAAGACAGGGGATCGGCACGGAGCTGCTGACCCGCCTGATTCAGGTGGCCCGCTGCGAAGGGATCCGGCGCCTCACCGGCGAGGTGCTCAGCGAAAACGAGGGCATGCGCCGCCTCTGCAGGCGCTTGGGGTTCCAGTTGCTCCCCTCTTCAGAGGATCCCGGCCTCCTCAGGGCCACGCTGGATCTTGCTGCCGATGCGGCGCTTCCCACCCCCTGCCCTGCCTAGGGATCCCTGGCCCTAAAGACGGTCTGCCGACCGGCTGACCGTAGAATGGATTCCTGCCGTTCAACCTTTAGGTTCTTGGGGAGAGCGGAATGGGGGTGGCTGTGAAGAGGGAAGGGACAGGGGGGATCCCCTCACCTGTCGCGGTGGCCTGGTCGGGGAGAGTGGGGCGGTGGCTGGCGGTGGGATCCCTGCTCCTGGGACTCCTGCTGGGGCTGGGCGGCTGTGGCGTGGGATCCCAGGGGGAAGTGAGGATTCTCCTAGCTTCTTTTGCGGTGACCCGCGATGCCTACCGGCAGATCATCCCTGCCTTTGAGGCCCACTGGCTGGCCCAGACCGGCCAACGGGTGCGCGTAGAAAGCAGCTACGCCGGCTCGGCCACACAAGCGCGGGCGGTCATTGACGGGCTGGATGCTGATGTGGTGGCTCTGGCCCTGGGCCTGGATGTGGAGCGCCTTGTGGCTGCCGGTCTCGTTCGACCAGGCTGGGAAAGCCGCACGCCCAACCAAGGGATCGTCACCCGCTCAGTGGCGGCAATCGTCACGCGGCAGGGCAACCCCCACGCTATCCACTCTTGGCTGGATCTGGCCCGGCCCGGCTTGCAGGTGATCACCGCCAACCCCAAAACCTCAGGGGGCGCCCGCTGGAACTTTTTGGCTCTCTGGAGTGCTGTCCCTGAACCCCAGGCCCTGGCCTTCACCACCCAGGTCTACAAAAATGTCCGCGTTCTGCCACGGGACTCGCGGGAGGCTACGGATGTCTTTTTCCAAAAAGGGCAGGGGGATGCCCTGCTCACCTACGAACAGGAGGTGATCCTGGCCGGCCTGCGCGGCCAGCCCTTGCCCTACGTGGTGCCGGATCCCAACATTTCCATCGACAACCCCGTAGCCGTGGTGGATGCCACGGTGGAGCGCAAAGGAACCCGCGCCGTGGCCGAAGCCTTTGTGAACTACCTGTTTACTCCAGAAGCGCAGCGGGCCTTTGCCGAGGTGGGTTTCCGTCCGGTGGAGCCGACGGTGGCGCAAGAGTTTGCCTGGCGGTACCCTTCCATCGAGAAGCTGGTAACCGTTGCCGACCTGGGCGGCTGGGAAGCAATCCAAAACCGCTTCTTTGCCGATGGGGCTGTGTTTGACCGCATCCAAGCTGGGTTGTAGGGAGCCTCCCTTGTTTTGCATCCCCATTCAAGGTATCCTGGGAGCAGTATCAACGGTTTGTTGACAGGTTTACCGTAGATTAGAGGCTCCCTACCTCCTCAGGGATAGGCAGCGCCATCCGGCCAACCCTTAGCTAGGCAGAACCTATGGGCATCACCATTGCAGGGGTATCGAAGCGTTTTGGGCAGTTTCAGGCTCTCCACCCTACGGATCTCACCATTCCCACGGGATCCCTGGTTGCCCTGTTGGGACCGTCGGGTTCCGGCAAATCTACCCTCTTGCGCCTGATTGCCGGCCTAGAAAAGCCGGACACGGGGCGGATTTTCCTCACCGGGCGGGATGCCACCCATGCCAGCGTCCAGGAGCGCAACGTCGGCTTTGTCTTCCAGCACTACGCCCTGTTCAAGCACATGACGGTGCGGCAGAACATCGCCTTTGGCCTGGAGATCCGCAAAGCTTCGCGGGCTGAGATCCGGGCACGGGTGGACGAGCTGCTGGAGCTGGTGCAACTGTCGGGGTTGGGGGATCGCTACCCCTCACAGCTTTCGGGGGGACAGCGGCAGCGGGTGGCTCTGGCCCGCGCCTTGGCGGTGGAGCCGCAGGTGTTGCTCCTGGATGAGCCCTTTGGGGCGCTGGATGCCAGAGTGCGCAAGGAGCTGCGCCAGTGGCTGCGGCGCCTGCACGACGAGGTACACGTCACCACCGTCTTGGTCACCCACGACCAAGAGGAAGCCATGGAGGTAGCCGACCAGATCGTGGTCATGAACCAGGGGCGGATCGAACAGGTGGGATCCCCTGCCGAGATCTACGATCACCCGGCCACCCCCTTTGTCATGAGCTTCATCGGCCCGGTCAACGAGCTCTCTCCCCGCTCCCTGTTATCTTGCCAGCTTCCCGAGGCCCAGGCGGGCCCGCACCAGCTCTTCTTGCGCCCCCACGATGTGCAGATCGAGGTCAACCCCAATAGCAGCGGCGTCTCGGCTTGGGTCAAAGAGATCATCCACCTGGGGCGGGAGATCCAGGCGGAGCTGATTCTAAGCGATGGCGGATCCCTGTGGGCCCACCTCAGCCGCGAGCAATATGCCAGCCAGCCGCTGCAGGTGGGGCAGCAGGTCTATGTCCGCCCCAAGGTGGTCAAGGCCTTTCCCCTCAAAAAAAACGATAAGAAAACTGCCATGACCCCGCTGGCAATGGCGGGACGGAGTCCGATGTCGCTGGGAGCTTGAGGAAAGTTGCAGCAAGCCGGGTTTCAACTGTCTTGGCCGTGGCGGCTGAGCTTGGGCTATCTCTTCCTGATGTTGGCCTTGCCGCTGGCGGCCTTGATCGCCAAGTCCAGCAGCGTCGGCTGGGCGGAGTTCTGGCGGATCGCGACGGATCCGGTGGCCCTCTCCGCCTATGAGGTTACTTTTGTAACCGCGCTGCTGGCGGCTTTGGTTAACGGCGTAATGGGCACCCTGACGGCTTGGGTGTTGGTGCGCCACGCCTTCCCCGGCAAAAAGCTCCTCGAGGGGTTGATCGATCTGCCCTTTGCCCTGCCCACGGCTGTGGCCGGCCTCACCCTGGCAACCGTTTACAGCAGCAACGGCTGGATTGGATCCCTTTTGGCCCCCTTGGGGATCCGCATTGCCTTTACCCGGCTGGGGGTGGGGGTGGCGATGCTGTTTATCTCTTTTCCCTTTGTGGTGCGGACGGTACAGCCGGTGCTGCAGGAGCTGGAACGAGATGTGGAAGAGGCGGCCTGGAGCTTGGGCGCCTCCCGCTGGCAGACCTTCTGGCGGGTGGTGCTGCCCCAGATTTTGCCCGCCGTGTTGACCGGCGTAGCCCTAGGGTTTTCCCGTGCTGTGGGTGAATATGGCTCCATTGTTATCATCGCCTCTAGCATCCCCTTCCGGGATCTCATCGCGGCAGTGCTGGTGATCCAGCGGCTGGAACAGTACGACTATGCCGGGGCAACGGTGATCGGGACGGCGATGCTCGGGATCTCGTTCCTGTCGCTGGTGGTGATTAACCTTCTGCAAGCCTGGGGAAGTCGCCATGAAACCTGACGGGATAGCGGGTGTCCAACCGGAGCCATCGACAAACCCTTGGCTGTCGGGCCTGTTGATCGGCATTGTCGGGCTCTACATCGCCCTGCTGCTTGGGATCCCGGTGGTGAACATCTTTTATCAGGCGTTTCGAGAAGGGATCCCAGCTTTTCTCCAGCACCTGACCGAGCGGGAGCTGCTCAGCGCCCTCCGATTGACGGTGCTGACGGCGCTGGTTGTTGTTCCCCTCAATACTTTTTTTGGCCTCTGCGCCGCCTTGGCCTTGGCTCGCCGCCGTTTTCCGGGGCGGGCTTTGCTGCTCAGCTTGATCGATCTGCCCTTTTCCATTTCCCCGGTGGTGGCTGGCCTGATGCTGGTGCTCCTCTTTGGCCGTCAGGGTTGGCTGGGATCCTGGAACCTGCGGGTCATCTTTGCCTTTCCGGGCATTGTGCTGGCCACGGCTTTCATCACGCTCCCTTTTGTGGTGCGGGAGGTACTGCCGGTGTTGGAAGAGGCCGGCAGCGAGGAAGAAGAAGCCGCCAAAACCCTGGGGGCCAATTCCTGGCAGATCTTCTGGCGCATCACCCTACCCAACATCCGCTGGGGACTCCTGTACGGGGTCATCCTGACCAATGCCCGCGCCATGGGGGAGTTCGGCGCTGTCGCGGTGGTCTCTGGCAACATCATTGGCCGCACCCAGACCCTTCCCTTATTTGTGGAAGATGCCTACCGCAGCTATGCCACGGGCTCGGCCTATGCGGCGGCAGTGGTGCTCTCCTTGCTGGCGGTGGTAACCCTGGTGGCCAAGGAGCTGCTGGAGCGGGGATCCCCTTCCCGCCGCATCTTCTAGAGGTCTGTTGGGATCTTTGCAATCAACGCTCTAACCCCCCTCTCCCTGAGGGAGAGGGGCCGGGGGTGAGGGCAGCCATGACCGTCATCGGCTAGGGTGTGGCTTAGACAGACTCGGTGAGGATCTCGGGCAGACAAACCTGGGTGCCCCCCAGGCCACAGTAGCCGCGTGGGTTTTTGGCCAGGTACTGCTGGTGGTAGTCTTCGGCGTAGTAGAACTCTGGGGCGTCCAGGATCTCAGTGGTGATTTGGCCGTAGCCGTGGGCGCTCAGAGCCTGCTGGTAGAGATCGCGGGTTTTTTCCGCCAGCTCCCGTTGTGCCGGGGAATAGACGTAGATGCCGGAGCGATACTGGGTGCCCACATCATTGCCCTGGCGCATCCCTTGGGTGGGATCGTGGTTTTCCCAAAACACCTTCAAAAGCTGCAGGTAGCTAATCTGGCTGGGATCGTAAACCACCCGCACCACCTCGTTGTGGCCAGTCAAACCGGTGCAAACCTCCTCATAGGTGGGGTTGGGGGTATACCCGCCAGCGTAGCCCACGGCCGTGGTGAACACCCCGGGCAACTGCCAAAACTTGCGCTCCGCTCCCCAAAAGCAGCCCATGCCGAACAGGGCCAGCTCCATGCCCTCGGGAAAAGGGGGCTTTAGGGGCGTGCCCTTGACGTAGTGCCGGTTAACGATTGCCATTGGCTCGGAGCGGCCCGGCAAAGCCTCTTCCGGCGTGGGCAAGGTCAGCTTCTTGCTCAGTTTGCCAAAACCAAAGAGCGCCATGGCGGTAGCCCGATACATTCGTTAACATCTACCAGCCTAGCGTAGATAGCCGCTCTTGTCTCGAGAAAAGATTGGCAAGGGAGCGGCCTGGGGATTTCAGACCGCCAGCTCCACAACCACAGGGGCATGGTCGCTGGGCTTTTGTAGCCGCCGCGGCTCGACGTCGATCCAGCAGGCAGTGGCCTTGTCCTGGAGCGGGGGAGAAAGGTAGAGGTGGTCGATGCGCCAGCCGCGATTCTTCTGAAACCCTCCGGCCCGGTAGTCCCACCAGCTAAAATGTCCGGGATCCGGGTTAAACTTGCGAAAGGCATCCTCAAACCCCAAAGCCAGGATCTCCCGCAGGGCCTGCCGTTCTGGCTCCGAGGCCATGATTTCTCCGGCCTTTTGGGGATCGTAGATATCGCGGTCTTCCAGGGCAATATTAAAGTCCCCACAGAGCAAGATGGGATCCCCTTGGCTGAGGGCAACGGCCAGGTAGTCCTTCAGCGTGGCCAGCCAGCGCAACTTGTAGGCGTACTTGTCGGATCCCACCGCCTCACCATTGGGCACGTAGAGGTTGAGAATGCGGATCCCGTGGTAGAGGGCACCGATCAGCCGCTTTTGCTCGTCCAGGTCTGCAGCCGCCGACAGCAGCGCGCCAAACCCCCGCTCCACCTTCTCCGGCACCTCCCGGCTAATTACGGCCACGCCGTTGTAGGACTTTTGCCCGTACACCTCCACATGAAAGCCTCGCTCCTCAAAGGGGGCGCGGGGAAAGTCCTCATCCACCACCTTGGTCTCCTGCAAGCAGAGCACATCCAGGGATCCCTGCTTGTCTAGCCAAGCCAAAACTTGCGGCAACCGGGTGCGAATGGAGTTGACATTCCAGGTGGCCACTTGCATAGCAGCAGGTTCCCAAGACAACGCTCAGGCCACCATTTTGGCCAAACCCAGGGGATGGATCCCCTGGGGCGAGACTGCGATCCGGTAGGGCAACACCTCGACCCCCGCCTGCAGCGCCTGGCGAAACAGATGGGCATAGCGGGGATCCCGTTCTGCGCCAGGGGCGAACTCGGTGCAATCGGCACGGTTGATCCAGTACAGCAGCAGAGCCCGCTGCCCTTGCCGGCGGATCTCAATCAAATCTTCCAGGTGTTTTTGCCCGCGAGTCGTCACCGTATCCGGGAAGAGGGCGCGGGATCCCACGGCCCAGGTGGTATTTTTAACCTCTAGGTAGGCCAAGCCAGAGTCTCCTATCAGCAGGAAGTCGATTTTGCTCCTGCCGCAGGTCACTTCCCGTTGCCAACAAGAAAACCCCGCCAACTGGGGAAACCACCCTTGTTCCAGCCCCCATTCCACCAGGCGATTGGGCAGGCCGGTGTTGATCCCCACCCACACTCCTTCCACCTGGATCATCTCCCAGGTGTAGGCCAATTTGCGCTTGGGATCGGGGTGATGGGAGAGGTACACAGGTGCCCCTACCTGGCAAACCCCCGTCATAGGCCCAGTGTTGGGGCAGTGAGCGGTTACCTGTTGCCCATTTTCCAGCTCCACCTCGGCAAAGAAGCGCTTGTAGCGGCTGCGCAACACCCCTCTGTGCAGGGAGGTCGGGAAACGATAGGGCAGCGCCCCCTGTTGGCCTGTCATTCGCAAGAGCTCTCCGATAAGTATTTTTTCTTTAGGATTTTGGAAGTCTTCCAGGGGTGGGGTGTTTCCTGCGCTAGGGTAAATGACGTATCTCCCCGGCCAGGGCCTTTTTTTGCCGATGCCTTGTTCCTATACCTCTCAATATCCTATCTTTTTCTATCCCTTTGCCAAAACTTGGAGAAGAAAGCCCGAATGTTGCGTCTTGATCCTGAGCCCGGCTTTCAGCCCCCGGATCCCTTCCAGGACAACCGCGGTCGCGTGGCCATCTTCATCGACGGATCCAACCTCTTCTATGCCGCCCTGCAGATGGGCATTGAGATCGACTACACCCGCCTGCTGAAGACGCTGACCGGCCGTTCTCCCCTTCTGCGCTCCTTTTTCTACACCGGCGTCGATCGCAACAACGAAAAGCAGCAGGGGTTTTTGCTCTGGATGCGTCGCAACGGCTACCGCGTGGTTACCAAAGAGCTGACCCAACTGCCCGATGGATCCAAGCGGGCCAACCTGGATGTGGAAATTGCTGTGGACATGTTGTCGCTGGTGCGTTGGTACGAGACGGCAGTGCTGGTGAGCGGCGATGGGGATTTGGCCTACGCGGTCAATGCCGTCAGCTACCAAGGGGCACGGGTGGAGGTGGTCAGCTTGCGTTCCATGACCAGTGACCAACTGATCAACTTGGCAGATCGCTACATCGACCTAGAATCCCTCAAAGACCAAATTAAGAAGACCAATCGCCCCTCCTATCTGTACCGACCCGGGTTCACCACCGACGAGGAGGATGAGGGGTAATTTTTCTCTCACCCCCCCACCCCAAAGGAGGGAGTTCAGCGAGATGGCAAAGTTGAAGGGATCCCCTGCAGCAGGTAAACGGGGTTAAGGGGGGCGAAGCGGGTGCCTTCTGCCAGGGCTGTGGAGCGGGAGATCTGGATGTGTTCTAGCCGCACCTGCCAGCCCTGCGAGCGCAGCCATTGCAGGGTTTCGCTGCAGGTTTCCAGGGTGGCAAAGTTGGCCACCAAGATCCCCTCAGGCCGCAGGCGGGCCGCCACCACCGGCAGCAGATCGCGGATCCCTTTGCCGCCTCCCCCCAGCAACACCCGATCGGGATCCGGCAAGTCGGCCAGCACCTGGGGCGCTGCCCCGGGGATCACGTGCAGGTTCTCCAGGCCGAAGCGTTGGCGGTTGCGCCGGATGAGACAAATACCCATGGCGTTGCGCTCAACGGCATAGACCTGGAGCTGGGGGGAGAGGCGGGCGATCTCTACAGCCACGGAGCCGGTGCCGGCCCCGACATCCCACACCACTCCCTGCCGCGGCAATTGCAAGGCCCCCAGGGTGAGCAGGCGGATGGGTTGCTTGGTGATCAGGCCGGGCTGGTCGGGAAAGGTGTGGAACTGATCGTCGGGGATCCCGACTAGGGGCCAGCGGCGGGGATCCGGTTCCGGGTCAACGCGGCGCAACACCACCAGATTGGGGCTGGGGAAAGCGGAGTTCTCACCTTCCTGCAGAGGCAGGATCTGCTCGT
The DNA here is from genome assembly GCF_047462315.1 of Synechococcus sp. H60.2. NCBI lineage: Bacteria > Bacillati > Cyanobacteriota > Cyanophyceae > Synechococcales > Synechococcaceae > Synechococcus > Synechococcus sp. H60.2. Next base: position 28,931 of record NZ_JANSIZ010000012.1, read on the forward strand.
GGGGGGATCCCAGTTGGCTGCATACCCAGCCCTGGTAGCGCACCGGCAACTGCAGGTCGGCAATGAACTGGGCCAAGCTGGCTGGCGTGTGCTCTGGGTCGGTAAGCACCACAATCACAGGGGATCCCTGTTTGAGAGCGGGTTCCAACGGCTCCATTCCCCGCCCGTGCAGACTGAGAATGGTGGCCTCCTGCCAGGGGATCTGCAGGCGGTTGAGGGCCAACTGCACCGAGCTGACTTGGGGGTAAAAAGCCAGTTGCTCCGCCGGGAAATACTGGGTCAGCAGGCGCCCAATCCCAAAAAACAGGGGATCCCCGCTGGCCAATAAAACCAGGGATCCCTGTGCCAGCTCCTTTTGCAAAAGCGGGATCCAACTTTCCACCGATCCAGTAAGCCGGATCTGGCGAGCCGGATGGTCGGCAAAGTGCTGCAGCAGGCTGGGGGGCCCGGCCAGGGTTTGCGCTTGGGAGAGGGGGGGAATCGCCCAAGAGGCCACCGAGCCATCTCCAGCTACCCCTACGACCGCAAGCTGAGGCAACCGGCTCGCCATCTAGCGTTCGACAGGCGGGTGGTACTGGCGCATGTGGTTGAGAAAATCCAGGCGCAGCTCCGCTACCTCCCGCTGCATCTCCCGCATTTCCCGAATAAAGCCCAGATGAGCCTCGATCAGGCGGCCATCCCGCTCCCGAAATTGCTCCATCATCATGGCTTGCGCTTCCCTCAGCTCGGCAAACCCGGCCTGCATATCGCGGCGAGACTCCTGGATGGCCCTCTCCAGCTCATCTCCCCGCTCTTCGTTCTGGCGAATCCGCTCCTGGTTGTGCTGAATTAACGCCCGGATCTCCTGGATTTCGGTCTGGAGCTGGGCCTCGATGGCCTGCCGCTCGGCTCGCATTGCAGCCATCTGGGCCTCAAAGCGCTCGGCGGCCCGCTGCTGTTCGGCCCGGATCTCGGCGATCTCGGCGGAGAAACGCTCAGCGGCCCGCTGCTGCTCAGCTCGGATCTCGGCGATCTGAGCTGCAAAGGCCTGTCGCATTTCCGTCATCTGGGCCTCAAAGCGCTGGGCGGCCCGCTGCTGCTCAGTTCGGATCTCGGCGATCTGGGCTGCAAAGGCCTGCCGCATTTCCGTCATCTGGGCCTCAAAGCGCTGGGCGGCTCGCTGCTGCTCAGCCCGCAGCTCTTGAAGCTCTTCTTGTTGGAGCTGAAGGTTGCGGATCAGCCACTCCTCTTGTTCGGGGGTCATGGGAAAGGCCTGAAGATGTCGTTCCAATTCTAGTCAGTTGGGAATGGGATCCCGGCGGGCGGCCAGCAGTAGAGCATTGACGATGGCAGCGGCCACCGGGGATCCGCCTTTGCGGCCCTCCACCCGAATCTGGGGGACATCGGTTTGTGCCAATGCCTGTTTGGCCTCCTCCACGGCCACAAAGCCCACCGGCACCCCGATCACCAGGCTGGGCCGGATCCGCTCTGCCCGAATCTCTTCCACCAGCGCCAGCAGCGCCGTGGGCGCATTGCCGACAACAAAGATGGCTTCCGGGTAGCGGCGGGCCACCTGGATCATCCCCTGGGCAGTGCGGGTTTGCCCTGCCGCGGGGGGGTCTTCCACCCAGTCCAAAGCGCAATAGAGCGGGATCCCCTGCGCCTCAAGGCCAGCTTGGATCCCGGCAGCCACCATCCTCACATCCACCACCACGGGCCTTTGCTGCCGCAGGGCCGCCAGCCCCACCTCGACCGCCGTGGGGCTAAACACAAAGCGATCCCGCAGCTCAAAATCGGCAGTGGCGTGGATGGCGCGGCGCACGATCTCGTAGGGGATCCCTTGCCACGGGTGGGGGCCGATCTCTTGGTCAATCTGGCGAAAGCTGGCCGCCGTAATGGGGTCTATCCAAGCTGTCTCATCCATCATCTCAGCCATCGTGGGATCCACAGGCGGAGCCATGGTTCGGCTAGGGTGGTTTCTACGTCCTGCTGACGCGAGCAGTCTTGTTCGGGGAAAGTCGTGCAGAACGTCCAGAAAAGCTGTGCTCAAAAGGGTTACCTGAGAGAGACGCCCCTTTAGTTCCACTCTAGACGCCCCGAAGCAGCCGCTAAGTTCGGTCTATGCTGGTGGAGATGGGCCTGTTGTTGTCACACGCTCCTCCCTTGCCTGAACCCAACTCTTCTCCCTCTGCTGCTGTCGGTGGGGCAAGCTCCCCTCCCCTCGCGCCGCCCCCCTCTTCGGTCGGCAACAGGGATCCCCTTGCCGTGCTCCCTCGCTATGGCCATTCCCAAACCTGGCTCTGGCGTGGCTGGTCTATCCATTTCACCTACACCCCCAGTCGCGCCCAAACCTCCAAGGGCCAGGTGAACTTGACGGCGGCTCCGGCCATCTTGATCCATGGCTTGGGAGCCTCGGTGGGCCATTGGCGCCATAACATTGTTCCCTTGGGATCCCAGCGCCCCGTCTATGCCCTTGACTTGCTGGGATTTGGGAAAAGCGCCAAGCCGGAGATCGCCTACAGCGTCCATCTGTGGGTGGAGCAGGTGTACGAGTTTTGGTATGCCCACGTCCAACAGCCCAGCATCCTGGTGGGCCACTCCATCGGCGGGTTGGTGGGGGTGATCGCGGCTGCCCGTTATCCTCAGATGGTGAAGGGCCTGTGCTTAATCAGTTGTGCCGATGGGCCCCACCCGGAAGAATTGCCCTCTCCCTGGGATGCCCTGGTTCAAGCCCTCTGCGAAGGGATCCTGGCTGTTTTGGGCTGCCCGCTCACCTATCCCCATTTGTTTAACTGGCTGCGACAAACCGAGGTGCTGCGGGCTTGGATCAAAAACGTCTACAAGCGAGACGAGCAGGTGGACGACGAGCTGGTGCAGATCTTCCAGAGGCCTGCCTTTGAGCCGGGGGCAGCCCACGTGTTTTTGGATAGCCTGAGAGCCATCCTCTGCCGTCGCTTCGACAGCCCCAAGCGCCTGTTGCCCACCCTCAAAATGCCGATTTTGCTCCTCTGGGGCCAAGAAGATCCGGCGGTGCCCAGCTTTTTGGCAGACCAATTCAAGCGCTGGCAGCCGGCTCTTACGTTGGTGAAGCTGCCAGGGGTAGGCCACTGTGCTCACGACGAGCTGCCCCACTGGGTCAACACCCTCATCAGCGAGTGGGCAGCGAGCCTGGAGACTTGCCCCGACTTGTCCACCCACCTTCGCAGGGATCCCGCGGCTGACTAGTCCAGCCAGTTGCCCTGCCAAGGTTCAGCAGTGTCCTCCCTGCTATCAGTGAAACCTTATGATCGCGCCAGGTGGGAACCTCCCTCTCCCGGTGGGAAAGGGGTTAGGGCCAAGGGATCCCTTTAGTCCTCTGGGGGCAGCTTGAGGATCTGACGCTGAGGCATCCCCTGCCAGCGCTGGATGAGGTCGCTGTCGATGCCAAACTGATCCAGGGCCTTCACCACCACAAAGTCCACCAAGTCCAAGAGCGTACGCGGCTGGTGGTACCAGGCTGGAATGGCCGGCACGATGCGCGCTCCCGCCTCCGCCAGGGTGGTCAGGTTGCGCAGGTGAATGAGACTAAAGGGGGTTTCCCGCGGCACGATGACCAGGCGGCGGCCTTCTTTGAGCTGCACGTCAGCCGCCCGCTCCAGCAGGTCAGAGCTTAGCCCCGCTGCCAACTTGGCTACTGTGCCCATGCTGCATGGGATCACCAACATCCCCTGCGTGCGGTAGGAGCCGCTGGCGATGGTTGCCCCCACATCTTGCCAGCGGTGGCAGACCAGGGATCCGCCCTCACTTTCGGCCTGCTGCCGCCAAAATTGGGCCTGCCGCTGGGGATCCGCTGGCAACGGCACCCCTTGCTCCCCTTGCCACACCTGATAGGCTGCTTTGGAGGCCACCACCTCGACGCGGTAATCCAGGCTGAGCAGAACGTGCAAGGCACGCACGGCATAGAGCATCCCGGAGGCGCCCGATATACCAAGGATGATCGGCTGGGAGGAGTTCAAGGGCAGGCGGGAAGGGGCTTTACCTCAGTTTACCGACTGCCGAGGCCCCTCGGCTCTAGGCCTTGGGCTGGGCGATGTCGAACTCGGCGTCGTAGTCGAAGTCCTCGTCTTCCTCGACCCAGTCTTCCTCCAGCCTATCGTCCTCTGCCAGCTCCTCCTCTAGGCGGAGCTTCTCTGGGTACTCCTCGTCCAGCCCCAAAGCGGCTCGCTCTTCCCGCCTCCTGAAGCGCTCCAAAGCCGCTGGCGTGATGAAGGGATAGGGCAGCCCCTGCGCTTGCGCCTCCTCCAGCGCTGCCCGGTAGCTCTCCACTTCCTTGATGTCGATTTTCCAGCCAGTGAGACGGGCGGCCAGGCGCACATTTTGCCCCTCTTTCCCGATGGCCAGGCTGAGCTGGTCGCTGGTCACCAGCACGTGGGCCTGTTGGATCTCCGGATCCACCAGCCGCACCTCCACCACCTTAGCCGGGCTGAGGGCGTTGGCAATGTAGGTGGCGGGATCCGGTGACCAACGGATAACGTCAATTTTCTCGTTGCGCAGCTCCGCCACCACCGCCTGAATGCGGGATCCCCTCGCCCCGATACAGGCCCCTACCGGATCCACGTCTCGCTCCACCGTATCGACGGCAATCTTGGTGCGCGGCCCCACGTTGCGGGAGGGTGGGTTGGCCTCCCTCGCCACTGCCACGATGCGCACAATATCCTCTTCGATCTCCGGTACCTCGTTGGCAAACAGGTTCACCACCAAGCCGGCATCAGCCCGGGAAACCAAAAGCTGCGGCCCCCGTCGGGATCCCTCATAGACCTTTTTGAGATAGACCTTCATCACGGCGTTAGGGACATAGCGGTCACTGGCCAACTGCTCCTTCTTGGGTAGCTCGGCTTCCACCTCGGGCCGCCCAAAACCGCTGGATACCGCCATGATCACCGTCTGTCGTTCCGTGCGCAGCACCCGTGCCTGCAACACGGTGTTTTCCAGGTCGCGGAACTCTTCTTGAATCAGGCGGCGCTGCTGGTCACGCAACTTCTGGGCCAGCACCTGCTTGGTTTGGATGGCCGCCATGCGGCCAAATTCCGCCTGTTGGGGAGTGACGTCATTGGTGACTTCCCAGCCGACTTCGGCTTCCGGGTAGTCCTGCTGCACGTCGTACAGAGAGATTTCGTGATCTGGATCCCGTACCTCCTCGACAATGGTTTTAGTGGCCAAAATGCGAAAGCCCCCTGCCTCCACATCCAACTCCACATCGAAGTTGCGGAAGTGGTCTTCTTCAAAGACAACATCTCGCTGAATGGTTTTGCGGTAGCGTTCGTAGCCCTTGAGCAGCGCCTCCCGCAAGGCATTAGTGACCACATGGCGGGGCAAGTTGCGCTCCCGCGAAATCATCTCCACCATTTCTGCCAAACCGGGCAGAGGCACCATCGACATAAGCTGTTGTCCTCCTAATGCAACTTAAGCTGGGATGAAACTGCTATCACGGTTGCTCCGCAATCCTGACGGGAAATGCATCGTCGCACAGCAGGTAGCTCCGACGCGAAGACAAGGCAACCCACTTCGCGGCCGAACGTCCTCTCTATCCCCATTCCTCTACTCGGTTTCCGCCTCTGAGAGGACAACCCGCTGCACCGAAGCGCGGGGCAACTGCACGCGCCGCCCCTTGAGGGATAGGGCAACTTTCTCCTCATCCCGACCCAGCAGATGCCCTGACCAGACAGCTTTGCCCTTGTAGGGGGGATCCACCGTCACCTCCACCGCAAACCCTTTGAAAACCACAAAGTCGCGGTCGCTAATGAGGAGGTTGCTGATGCCAGGGCTGGAGACCTCCAGCACATAATGGCCGGGGATCAGATCCACCCGATCCAGCTCCACTTCCAAGGCCTGGCTCATGGCTTCGCAATCGGCATGGCTGGTTTCCTGCTCCGGATCCAGCGGACGGATGTCCACCCGCAGCACTGGCGGATACTGGTTGGTGTGAAAAACCATCTGTACCAATTCGTACCCCAGTCGAGCGGCCAAAGGACGGGCCAAGCTCTCCAACTGCGGGATAAGAGGGTGAACCATAGCCAACTCATCGCCAACTCGGTGTAACGGCCAGATCCCAGCCCATCGAAGCTGGAGTCGGCAGCGGGGGCATCTTTCCCCTAAAAAAGCAAAGAAGTGGGTGCTACCCACTCCCCGTTGTCATTGCGGAGATTCTTGGGAATCTACCTGCCGTTGCGGGGGGCTTTGGGCAGGCTTTTTCCTCAACTGTCATCTTAGAATATCTTGTCGGATTTGGCCAGAGGGATCTCTGTAAGCCAGATCTGCAAAAGGCCACATCTATAATGTGGACAGCCGCGGATTTGCCCAGACACCCAGCCGCATTCTGTGGGGTTTCCTATGACTGTTGCTTTTTCCTATCCCATCTTTGGCCCCAGCATTCAATGCCCCCACTGTCGGCAGACGATTGCGGCCCTTACCCTGACCGACACCTACCTCTGCCATCGCCACGGCGCCTTTGAGGCAGATCCCGAGCAAGAAGAGCTGGTTCACCTGCAATCAGGACGGCGTTGGCGCCTCTGGGAAGGCCGCTGGTACCGCCAGCACACCCATGCCGATGGGATCCGCTTCGAGATTCACGAAGAGCTGGATCGTCTGCGCATGCAGGGGATGCGGGCCACGCAGGTGATTGTGGCTGAGCGCTACCGCCCCTTGCTTACCCCCTATCTGGAGCAGGGATCCCACCGGCGCCCCGGCCCACCCCGCCTCTACGGCCTGCCGGTTAGTTTCAGCTCCCAGCTGCCTGAAGGAGCCGGTGGACCACCGCAGCGCTGGCGAGTGATCAACTTCGAGCTGATCTGCGAGCTGGATCCGGCCATGCGACAGCCGCAATCCCGGCTGCAGTGCTGTGACTAGCCTTCCTGGGATCCCTCCTCTAGATGGGGGGAGGCTATACCCCAGTAGTTGACACTTCCCCAGCTCAAGTTGGGGGATTCTTACGCAGTCCACAAGCTCATAAAGACGTTGTCAAACTGCCTCTACACAGTTCTTTGAGGCGGAACCCCAAGGTTCTGCTGACCTTCTTCAAGCCGTCCGGGCAGATTGGGGTTGGGGGGCAGCTTTAGGGAGTAGAGGCCGTAGCAGGCCAGCAGCCAATTCAGCAGTCGGGCCACCACGCGGGCAGTTGGCCGCGTTGCGGATCCCACCGCCACTCCCCCCAAAGAAAGGCCGATCACAGGGCGGGCGGCGAAGATAGCCTCACAGGTCTGCAACAGTTGAAACCAACTCAGCCCCCCCGGTTCCGGGTGGTGCACCGCCGGCACCAAAGAAGGATCCAGCACACTGCAGTCCACCACCAAAAACACCGGCTGCTCCGGCAAAGCCTCCACCACCTGCTGCGGATCCCAGCCATCCTGGGCCCAGAAGATCGGGCTGGAGTGTTTTTTGAGCCAGGCGTAGGCGCGGGCACTGCCGCTGCGCAGCCCCACATGCACCACCGGCAGCCTATGCTGGTAGAGCAACTCCACCCAGGCGGCGTTGCCGTAGCCCACATCTTGATCCGGCTGGGTCATCTCCGCGGGCGGCATCAGGTTGGCATGGGCACTGCAATGCACCACACTTAGGGCGAGGTAGTGCTTCCAAAGGGCACGAATGGCCCCCCAACTGGCAGCCAACACCGAGGGCAGCAGCACCGGCCACTGTTGCCGTCGCCAAGCCTGAATAACCGCCGCCTCACACATGCCGTAGGGCGGCTCATCCACCAGCCCCGGCAACTGCGCCACTGCTATCTCGTCCACATTGATCCCCAACCGCGGCTCAAAAGCACACAGCTCAGCACCGGCGTTGAGGATGGCCATTGGCGCCTGCGTATCTGGGCCAAAGGCAGTGGGAATGAGAACCACCCTGGCGTTGGCCTGGGAACTGGGATGGAGGGACCACTGGGCCATGGGCGTCGTTCCTGTTCCGAAGATAGGGGGGTCTCTGGACTGCTTCTATGGTGGCTCACAGGATGGGCCGAGATCTGGCCGCGCTGGATCTGCTACGAAAAATTACAGTTCCTGACCTAGCCTGGGGTCAAAAATCGGGTCGATGGTAGATTCAAAGTGCTCCGCGCCGCAACTCCAAGCGCGGCCTAACAACGCAAACGACAACGAGCGAGAAGGTAGGCTATGGCTGTGATGGAAGGCGATCCCCGTCAGGGGGCAAAGTTGCCCCTATTCGGGGGATCCACCGGAGGGCTGTTGAGCGCAGCCGAAACCGAGGAAAAATACGTGATCACCTGGACAGGCAAGCCGGGGCAAGTGTTTGAAATGCCCACCGGCGGCGCTGCCGAGATGGTGGAGGGCAAAAACTATCTCACCTTCGCCCGCAAAGAGCAGTGCTTGGCTCTCGGCGCCCAGTTGATCTCCGAGTTCAAGATCAAGGACTACCAGATCTTCCGCATCCCGGCGGGTGGACAGCCAGAACTGGTGCATCCCAAGGATGGTGTCTTTCCCGAGAAGGTCAATGAGGGCCGCCAGCCTATCGGCAAGGTGGATCACAACATCGGCAAGAACAAAGAGCCAGTTACCTACAAATTCACCAACGGGAAGCCCTGGGACTAATTCCGGCGACCTTTGTCTTTCTGCCTTGTTGGATCCCCTGGCTAGTTCAGGGGATCTTTTCCACCGGCAACCGGTTTGAAAGGGTTCAGCGCTGTTAGCCCTCACCCCCCGCCCCTCTCTCCGAGGAAGAGAGGAGGCGGAAGGTCATGTTGGGAAGAGTCGGATCTTTTGTCGGGCTGCCTTTGGCCAAAAAAGCTCCAGCAAAGCTGGAGCTGTACCTGCACCCTGACAGGGCCTGGGCAAGCCTACTTGGCAACCGCCGCGAAGAACTCCTTGGATTTCACCGGGTCGGGGTTCATCGTTCTCTGGCCGGGCTGCCAGTTGGCCGGGCAAACTTCATCGGGGTGAGCTTGCACGTACTGGATAGCCTGCAGGGTGCGCAAGGTTTCATCCACGCTGCGGCCAAAGGCCAGGTTGTTGATGGTGGCATGCTGGATGATCCCTTCTTTGTCGATGATGAACAGGCCGCGCAAAGCCACACCTGCCGCCGGATCCAAAACATTGTAGGCGGCGCTTATCTCTTTCTTGAGGTCGGAGACCAGCGGATACCTCAGCTCGCCCACCCCGCCGGCTTTGCGGTCGGTTTGAATCCAGGCCAGGTGAGAGTATTCGCTATCCACCGAGACGCCGAGGATCTCCGTATCCAACTTGGCAAACTCGTCGTAGCGATCGCTGAAAGCTGTGATCTCCGTCGGGCAGACGAAGGTGAAGTCCAGGGGGTAGAAGAACAGCACCACATACTTCTTGCCCCTGTAGTCCGAGAGCCTGACCGTCTTGAATTCCATGTCGTAGACGGCAGTGGCCGAAAAATCGGGAGCGGGCTGCCCCACCCGCAGACATGCTTCCTGAGACATCAGTCGACGCTCCTTACGGTAAAGTACAAATGTAAACCAAACCTAACATACCATACTCATAATGACTTTGGCTTGCCAGTCGGCCAGACTGGAGCCCTGGGCTCCCCTTTCTTTCTCGTCGCTGGGCTCTGCCAGGTCAGGGAGTCGCTTGCCATGAGGGTGGCGCTAGAGTTCCTCTACCACTTCTGTTGTGACCGCTGCCGGCGGTGGTGGAGCCAAGCGGACGTGGAGCCCCAGCCAGGGGATCGCCTCTATTGCCCCTATTGCGGCTTTCAAAATTGCATAGAAGGCATCGACACCTTCCGCGACGCCGCACGGGGCAGTTGCCTGACCCGTCCCCCCGATGCTCCTTCTGCCAAGCTGCCCAGAATCGGGGATCGGCCTCAGGATCTGGGATCCCCAAGCTGATCTAGCCGTTCACCGCATCCGCCAAGCTGCCCAGGTGGGGAGGCAGCCAGGAGTGGGATTCGGCCTCCGGCAGCGAAGAATCCAAGAGCGAGTGGCAGGGGTGGCGCTCTTCCAAAAGGGTGGTAGAACAGCAGCAGCTATAAACCTCCAGGTAGTCGTCCGGCTCTGCCTCGAAAATGGCATACTGGCCGGGGAAGAGGGTGCGCTCCCAGTGGCCGGGAATTGTTCGGATGACCTGAACCTGCTGAGAACGGTTGACGAAAACGTATCTTTTCATTGCGTTTTTTTAATCGCCTTAAGAAAAACTTATTGGCTTTAAGACAGGCTATCACCCTTGATCCCCAGCCGACAATAGCCAACGAGCAAGACGGGGATCGCTCTTTCTGCTTGACTTTGGGCGATTTGTTTTCTCAGCTTATGAAAGCTTAGGGAAGGGGATCCCGAGAAGAAGCCCGCCTGGTAAACTGAGGGGAAGAGTCTGAAGATATCCTTAAGTTGGCCTTCATCAGTACCAAGGGGGCACGCCGTGGACAACAAGTTGGGGCTAGAGATCATCGAAGTGGTGGAGCAGGCTGCCATCGCCGCGGCCCGCTGGATGGGCAAAGGCGACAACAAGACTGCCGATCAGGTGGCCGTCGAGGCCATGCGGGAGAAACTGAACCAGATCCCCATGCGTGGCCGCATCGTCATTGGGGAGGGAACCCGCGATGAGGCCCCCATGCTCTACATCGGGGAAGAGGTGGGCATCTGTACCCGTCCGGACGCCGAGCAGTTCTGCCGCGTGGAAGAGCTGGTGGAAATTGATATTGCCGTGGATCCCTGCGAGGGGACCAACCTGGTGGCCAAGGGCCAAAATGGCTCCATGGCGGTGCTGGCCATCTCCGAGAAAGGCGGCCTGCTGCACGCGCCGGACATCTACATGCAGAAGCTGGCGGCTCCTCCTCAGGCTAAGGGCAAGGTACATCTCGACTATCCGCCGGAAAAGAATCTTCGGATCATCGCCGAAAGCCTGGATCGGGAGGTCTCAGATCTAACGGTAGTGGTGATGGATCGCAAGCGCCACGTCGATCTCATCCGCCAAATCCGGGAGGCAGGGGCGCGGGTGAAGCTGATTACCGACGGCGACATCTCGGCGGCCCTCTCGGCAGGCTTCAACGGCACCGGCATTCATGCTCTCATGGGAATCGGGGCGGCTCCTGAAGGGGTGATCTCAGCAGCGGCGCTGCGCTGCTTGGGCGCCCACTTCCAGGGGCGTCTAATCTACGACCCCGAGGTGGTGCAGGCGGGCACCTACCTGCCACCGGTGGAAGAGACACGACGGCAACTGAAAGAACAGGGCATTGAGGATCCCGACAAGGTGTGGGAATGCGAAGAGCTGGCCAGCGGCAAGGAAGTACTCTTTGCCGCCACCGGGATTACCGATGGCGACCTGATGCGCGGGGTGCGCTTCTTCGGCGGTGGGGCCCGCACCGAGACCTTGGTGATCTCCAGCCAGTCCCGCACAGTGCGCTTCGTGGATACCATCCACATGAAAGACGGCCAACAGCCCCGCAGCCTGCAACTGCGCTAAAGGATCCCCTGCCTGGGAGATGAGGGCGACTTTCCCTTGGCGAAGGTCGCCCTTCTCGTTGGTCGAACGTTAAAAAATCTATCAAGTTGCAACCCGAGAAAACGTAATAACTCTTCAGCAAAATCCTGCGAAACCGGTTCGATACTGGTCTTAGGGTTTAGGTAGGCTGAGAAAAGTTACCTAAGCTTGCTGGAACCGAGGCAAGGAACTGCCTTGACACCGGTCTCAGCTTAGCCTTCCCGAAAAGGGAGGATTTGCTTTTGTTCAGAGATTTTGCTTTTAATAACTGTTGCTGCACAAACGACGGAGAGGCATGTTTATCGCGGTTGTCGGTCTTAGCCATCGCACAGCTCCTGTGGAGATCCGGGAGCGCCTCAGCATTTCCGAGGCTGAAGTGGGAGAGAGGATCCAGCAGCTCCGTGCCCACCCCAACATTGAGGAAGCGGCGATCCTCAGCACCTGTAACCGGCTGGAGGTTTACATCGTCACCCCAGAAATGGAAAGTGGTGTCCGGCAGACGATGCAGTTTTTGGCGGAGGCAAAAGGGATCCCGCTGCCCCAACTGCGCCCGCACCTGTTTACGCTGCTCTACCAGGATGCAGTGACGCACCTGATGCGGGTGGCCGCCGGGCTGGAGAGCTTGGTGTTGGGAGAGGGGCAGATCCTGTCGCAAGTGAAAAAAGCGCAGCAACTGGGTCAAGCCTGCAACGGCATGGATCGCATCCTCAACCGCCTCTTCAAGGCGGCCATCACCGCCGGCAAGCGCGTCCGCACCGAGACGGGGATCGGCACCGGCGCCATGTCCATCAGCTCGGCAGCGGTGGAGTTGGCGTTGCAGGAGCAGGGATCCCTTTCCCAGGGCAAGGTGACCGTGGTGGGGGCGGGGAGAATGGCCCGCCTGTTGGTGCAGCACCTCCTGGCCAAAGGGGCGGTGGATATTACGGTGGTCAACCGCTCCTTGGAGCGGGCGGAAGCTCTGGCCAAACAGTTTGAGCAGCCGATCCAGGTGTTGCCCTGGGAGGCGCTGTTGAGCAGTGTGGCCGAGTCCAACCTGGTCTTCACCAGCACCGGCGCCACCCAGCCGATCCTCACCTACGAGCAACTGGCGAGGGTGCTGCAGCCGAATCAGCCGCTGCTGTTGGTGGATATCTCGGTGCCCCGCAACATTGATCCCGAGGTGGAAAAGCTAAGAGGGGTACAGGTGTTCAACGTGGATCACCTCTCCCGCATCGTGGAAGAAAACCGCGCCCAGCGGCAAAAGCTGGCCCTGGATGCCGAAGCGTTGATAGAAGAAGAGGTAGAGCAGTTTATGGAGTGGTGGCGTTCCCTAGAGACGGTGCCCACTATTTCCAGCCTGCGCCACAAGGTGGAGTCTATCCGGGAGCAGGAAATGGAGAAAGCCCTCTCCCGCCTAGGCAAAGACTTTGCCGAAAAGCACCTGGAGGTAATCGACGCCCTCACCCGCGGCATCGTCAACAAGATCCTGCACGACCCCATGGTGCAACTGCGGGCCAAACGGGACATCGAGGCGCGGCGCAGGGCTATGCAAATCCTGCAGGAGCTGTTTAACCTCGATCCCCTGCCGTTTCAGGCGCAGCAGGAACGCTAGGGATCCCTGGGCAGTGTCAGGTATTAAAGAATTGTAACAGCTCTCTCATCTCAGGGGAAGGGCTGCCCTTAGGATCCAAAACGTAAGCTCTCGGAGTTGGGGGTATGTTTGGAGAGTACGAAGTGTTCGTGCAGTTGGCGCTGTTGGCCTTGATCGTCCTGGCAGGGCCGGCGGTTATCCTGCTGCTCTACCTGCGCGGCGCGGATATGTAGGTGACCTAGACCGGTTGCCGGCGCAGTTGACAGGATCCCCTGAGGAGGAGCGGTCGCCGTTGGTGGGGGAGTTCGCTCTGTTGCTTCCCTATCTCTTAATGTAACGCTTCTTTGCGCTACAGTTATAGAAGCAGCCCTAGGGCAAGCTCGCCTGTAGGGCGCTACTTTATGAGTTGATGATTTTTTATGTCACTCCCCATCCGCAACGTCGCCATCATCGCCCACGTTGACCACGGCAAAACCACCCTTGTGGACGCCCTGTTGCGCCAGGCGGGCACCTTTCGGGAGGGAGAGGACATTCCCGCCTGCGTGCTGGACTGCAACACGCTGGAGCGGGAGCGGGGCATCACCATCCTGGCCAAAAACACAGCCGTCCGCTACGGCGAAACCCTGATTAACATCGTCGATACCCCCGGCCACGCCGACTTTGGCGGGGAGGTAGAGCGGGTGCTGGGCATGGTGGAGGGCTGTCTGTTGGTTGTGGACGCCAACGAAGGCCCGATGCCGCAAACCCGCTTTGTGCTGCGCAAGGCGCTGGAAAAGGGCCTGCGTCCGCTCGTGGTGGTCAACAAAATCGACCGTCCCCGCGCCGAGCCCTACAAAGTTGTCGACAAGGTTCTGGATCTCTTTCTGGAGCTGGGAGCCGACGAAGACCAGTGTGATTTCCCTTACCTATTTGCCTCGGGTCTGCAGGGCTTTGCCCTGGAAGAAGCTGACCTAAAAGCCTTTTTGGAAGGGAGGTACAGCGGCCCGCTGGACATGAAGCCCCTCTTTGAAGCCATCCTCAAGTATGTCCCGCCGCCGATTGGGGATCCGGCCAAGCCGCTGCAACTGCAGGTCACCACGCTGGAGTACTCGGAATACCTGGGCCGGATCGTGATCGGCAAGATCCACAACGGCACCATTCGCCTTGGGGATCAGTTGGCGGTGGTCAAAGAAGATGGGTCGATTGCCAAGGGCAAGGTAACCAAGCTCTTTGGCTTCCAGGGCCTGCAGCGCATCGAGCTCACCGAGGCTACTGCCGGCCACATCGTCGCCGTGGCGGGGTTTGCCGAGGCCAACATCGGCCACACCCTCACTTCTCCCGAAAACCCGCAGGCCCTGCCGCTCATTAAGGTGGACGAGCCAACGCTGCAGGTGATGATCTGCGTCAACGACTCTCCCTTTGCCGGCCAAGAGGGCACCTTTGTTACTTCGCGGCAATTGCGGGAGCGCCTGCTGCGAGAGCTAGAAACCAACGTGGCGCTGCGGGTAGAAGAGACAGATTCCCCCGATCGCTTTTTGGTGTCGGGGCGGGGCGAGCTGCACCTGGGCATTTTGCTGGAGACCATGCGGCGGGAGGGCTACGAGTTTCAGGTGGGGCAGCCGAAGGTGATCTTCCGCGAGGTTAACGGCCAGCCCTACGAGCCCTATGAGTGTTTGGTGCTGGATGTGCCGGAATCGACGGTGGGCGCCTGCATTGAACGGCTGGGGCAGCGGCGGGGGGAGATGCAGAACATGATAGTAGGCGCGGACGGACGGGCTCAGTTGGAATTCGTCATCCCGGCCCGAGGGCTGATCGGCTTCCGCAGCGAGTTCGTCCGCATCACCCGCGGCGAGGGGATCATGAGCCACAGCTTTTTGGAGTACCGTCCCCTGACGCCGGGGATTGAGACCCGCCGCAACGGCGTGCTGATTGCCTTTGAAGAGGGGGTAGCCACCACCTATGCCCTGAAAAATGCAGAAGATCGGGGGGTGTTCTTCATTACGCCAGGTACCCGCGTCTACAAGGGCATGATCGTGGGCGAGCACAACCGTCCACAGGACTTGGAGTTGAACGTCTGCAAAACCAAGCAACTGACCAACCACCGGGCTGCCAGCGGGGAAGAGCTGGTGCATTTGCAGGCGCCAGTGGAGATGAACCTGGAGCGAGCGTTGGAATACATTGGTGAGGACGAGCTGGTGGAGATCACGCCGAAGTCGGTGCGCTTGCGCAAGGCACAGTTGACGGCTTCTCGTCGCTAGCGGTCGGCCCTACCACCGTCGCAGGTAGAAGCGCAGGTTGGGGAAGTAAAAGACCCCCCAAATCCCCAGCAGGACAATTCCCAAGCCCAACAAAGCCAGCCACAGGCGGGGGCCGCTGTGGAGCTGCTGGGATCCCGCCTGGACATAGGCCAGATCCACCCAGGCGGTGTTGCCGCGGCGGAACCAGCCCACCACCTTGACCCGCCGGCCCATGAGGGCACGGAGCTGCTTTAGGCCGGAAAAGACATTGCCCACCGGCCCCAGGGGAGAGGTAAAGCGCAGCGGGATCAGCCCGGTGGCATCCTGTAGCTTTAGCTCTGCCCCCAGTTGATAGCCAGCTTGTCCCAAGCCCAGCAGCTCTCCTTCCAGCTCCACTGGCTGACTGCGGCAGGGATCCGCCTCGGGGTCAGCCAGCAAGTGGAGTACATCAGTTGTCTGGGGCGACAGGGATCCGCGGTACATCAACACCGCCTTGGATCCCAGGCCTAGGCCACAGCCCACCACCGCTACCGCAGCAATGACTTTGGGATCGAGGCGATCTTGCAGCAGCAGGTAGAGGATCAGCCCCACCAGCCAACCGACGAGGATCCCGACCACTTCGGCAGCGTAGATGGCCAGATCCAGCCAGAAGCGGCTTTGCAGACGGACCCCATCCAACTTGGATCCAGATCCCAGGCGCAACTCCGGCGCCAGGCGCAGCCGTTGCGCATACTCCGCCAAAACCTGGAAGCGCCGCCCCAGCAGGGGATGGCTGGAATTGACCTGCATCCAGCGGGCCCAGGGGTTGAGCTGATCCCAGAGAAAGACTTGGCCAGCTTGGGCGGGATCCCGCAGGCGGACGGCGGCACTGGCAGCGGCGGTGGTTTTGAAGTCCAAGAAGCTGAACAGTCGGGCGCAGTGCAGCAGCGAAGATGGGCGGCGGTCGTTTTTGTGGGCCTCCTGCAGGCCGGCAGCCGACTTGAGCAGAGCGGCCACCAGCCCGTTGGGGTTGCCCGTGGCCTCCACCGCGAAGTGATCGGCGTGGGAGGTGCCCAGGCGAGAGAGGAAAAACAGCGGGTAGGAAAGCACTGTGTAGATTAGGTAGAGCAGGGGGGCCACATGGCCGATGAGATCCCGCCGTTTGTTCCCCAGTTGGCTCACCTGCTCCAGAGCCAAGTAAACCAGTTGAAGGGGGGATCCCAGCAGAGTCAGGATCAGGATATCGCCGTTGACGATCCGCCCCAGA
Source organism: Synechococcus sp. H60.2 (assembly GCF_047462315.1). Lineage (NCBI taxonomy): Bacteria > Bacillati > Cyanobacteriota > Cyanophyceae > Synechococcales > Synechococcaceae > Synechococcus > Synechococcus sp. H60.2. Next base: position 45,365 of record NZ_JANSIZ010000012.1, read on the forward strand.
GCCTGGGCATAGACAGCGGCAATCTCGTCCGGGGCAAGCTGCTGCAACAGGGCCTGGGTGACCACGATGCGGCCGCCATCAGGAAAAGTGCCGTAAACAAAAGCCAGCGGCCCCCCTTCCGGGATCACCCCCAGGCGGGGTTGTTTCAGTTGTTTTTGGGTGCAGAGGCGCTGCAGCAGGCGGGCCGCCTCGGGACTGTGGCGCTCAATTTCCCCCAAGGTGGCCCAGCGCAGCTTGTGCAGCCGCCGGTGTAGGTGATCCATCAGCCAGGGGGCAAAAAACAAAAGGCCGACGCCAAAGTTGACCGCCAGGCTTCCGGCTACCAACCAGCGCAGGCCATTGCGCAGCCAGGGCAGCAACCCTTGCAAAAACCAAAGCTGCCGCGGAAAACTCAGCCGTCCGAAATCTAGGTGGCTGCCCACCAGCACAAAACTCAACCCCCAGAGGAAGAGGATGCCCACCCCCAGGGATCCCCACTTGGCCCAGCGTAGAGAACCGGCCCGCTCCGGCAGGGGGATCCTCAGGCCCAGTTGAGCGGCCCGTTGGCGGCTGGAGAGCGGCTGAGCCTCAGAAGCCAGTTCTGGGGAGGGCGGGGAAGCAGCGGGTTTTTCCACCGTTTGGGGCAGGCGGGGCAGGATTTTTTGGGCCCAGCCCTGCACCTGGGGATCCGGGTGCTGCAGCAGTTCCAGACAAAGCGCCCGCGCCTTCTCCGCCTCGCCCGCCAGATGGTAGGCCCGCACCAGGTTCATCTGGGCCTCCAGGGCCTGGCTGTCGGAGGAGCCTGTCGGGATCGCTGCTGCTCCGCCCTGCTGGCGAGATTGAGCCAAGTAGGCCTCCAGCAGTTGGATGGCCTCTTGAAAGCGGCCCTGCCGCAGCGCCTCTTTGCCCGCCTCCGCGGGGGTCATCAGCCCGCTCCGAGATCTCTCTGCTCCCCCAGCTTACTCAAGGATCTGGCCTTGCTGAGGTGGATCCCCCGAAAGGGGGTAGCGGAGCAAGCGCCGCCGCAGGCAATCCAACGCCGTCTGGGCGCTCCACCAGCGCACCCCCTCGCGGCCCCGCAAGCTGCCGAAGCGGTACTCGTGGACTTCCACTTTCCCCTCCGGGTCGGCCAAGCCCAGATACACAAGGCCAACCGGCTTGGTGGGGGTACCCCCGTCTGGCCCGGCAATGCCGGTGATGCTCAAGGCCCAGTCGGAGCCGAGGACTTGCTTGGCCCCCAGCGCCATCTGGGCCGCCACCGGCTCGCTCACGGCCCCCTGCTGCTGCAGCGCCGCGGGATCCACCCGCAAGAGCTGCTCCTTGATGCGGTTGTCGTAGGCAACGATCCCCCCAACAAAATAGCGGGAGCTGCCCGGGATCCCGGTTACCAACTGCCCCAGCAGGCCACCGGTGCAGGATTCCGCCACCGCCAGGGTTTGCCGCCGCTGCAGCAGCAACTCCCCTACCACGCTGGCCAAGGTGGCCTCGTCGCTGCCGAAGTAGTCTTCCCCGGAAATCTGTAAAATCTGCTCCACCACCGGGGCAATCAATGCTTCCGCCGCCTCACGCGTGGGGGCACGTCCGGTAACCCGCAGGCGCACCTCCCCCTGGCTGGCGTAGGGAGCCACGGTGGGATTTTCCCCCGCCAGCAGGGATCCCACCCGTTCGGCCAAGGTCGATTCAGGAATGCCCCAGTAGCGCAACACGCGGCTGTAAAACACTTCCTTGCCCCAGCCCAGGGAGCGCAAATAGGGCACAGCCGTCTCCTGCCACATCTGCTGCATCTCCCGCGGCACGCCGGGGAAGGTGAGAATGTGCAGGTCGGGCCGGGGCTGCCAGATGAGGCCACAGGCGCTGCCCAGGGGGTTGGGCAGGACGGTTGCCCCCTGAGGCAAAAAGGCCTGCTTGCGGTTACTGGGCGAGGGCTCCATACCTCGCTGGCCGTACTTTCGCAGAATCTCCTCCCAAACCCGCGGGTGCTCCACCATCTCCACGCCGAAAAAAGAGGCCAGTGCCGCGTGGGTCAGATCATCCGGGGTTGGCCCCAGCCCTCCTGTAATTAAAAGCAGGCTGGAGCGGTTGCAGGCCACCTCCAAAGCATGGTGGATGCGGGCTTCGTTGTCCCCCACCACCGTTTGGTAGTAGTGCGGGATCCCCAGCTTGGCCAACTCGGCTGCCAGGTATTGGGCGTTGGTGTTGGTGATCTCTCCCAAGAGCAACTCTGTACCAATGCAGAGGATCTCAGCCCCTTGGGGAGTGACGGTTTGCGTTGGGCTCATGCTCGGCTCAACCTCGGCTCAGCCGCTAAGTATAGAGGTCTGGATCCCCCTTTCGCGCAGGGATCCCTGGGATCTCTTGCTCAAGAGGGGTAGGGATCCTCGGCCAGCCGAGCCAAAGCTTCCAGCTCAGCACCCACCACGCGGTGCAGGATCCACTCCGGATGTGGCTTGGCACCCAGGCGCCGGTAGAACTCAATTGCTGGCTGGTTCCAGTCCAAAACCATCCACTCCAGCCGCCCATATCCTTTGGCCACTGCCTCCTGGGCCACCCGCGCCAAGAGCGCCTTGCCAATGCCCCTGCCGCGAAACTCCGGCAGCACAAACAAGTCTTCCAGGTAAATCCCCGGTCGGGTGAGGAAGGTGGAAAAGTTGCGAAAGTAGAGGGCAAACCCCACCGCTTGCCCCCCCACTTCTGCCAACAAGGCCGAAGCAAAGGCTTCGGGGCCAACCAGATGCGGTTGCCGCTGATCGGCGGTTCCCGTTACCTGGTGGATCTGGGGGTCGTACACGGCCAAAGCGAGTATGAGTGAAAACAGAAGGGGCACTACTGCAGGGGTGGCTGGC
>NZ_JANSIZ010000013.1:0-48101 GCF_047462315.1 Synechococcus sp. H60.2
AGGGCTAGGCTTTGGCATGATTTGCTCCCTAGAAATTGTGAAGCAATACATCCAGAATCAGTCAGAGGGTGCTATCCATCCCCACCCGGGTGGGGAATTCCGCACCTTACGTTAAACTGAGGGAGCAAAAGATGGCGGCATCTAGCCTGCCCTTTCCCTCTTTTGAGTGCTCTCGGCCTACTATGCTGCTTTTATCCAAAGAACTGCCCAACCTCGACTACCGCCCCACCCTGCAGCGCTTCGGCGAGGATTGGCGGGATCCCCTTTCAACTCTCTTGGGGTGGGGGCGGGCTGCCGGCGCCGATCTGGTGGAGATCTTCCTGGAGCGGGCTAACTCCATCAGTTGCCTGGCAGAAGACGACACCCTCACCAGCATCACCCCTCGACTTTCCACCGGCGCGGGGGTGCGGGTGTTTCGCGGCCTGGCCGACTGCTACGTCAGCACCAACGATCTCTCCTTTGCCGGCCTCAAAGCTGCTCTAGAAAAAGGCCTGCTCTTGATGGGCCTCACCCCCCCTGGCCCTGCTGCTTTGGTCTGCACCGTCAACCTAGGGCTGCTCCAGGACTACGCCGAGCGCCGCGGTAAAGACGGCTGGCTCAAGGAATGCAGCTCCCTTGCCGAGATGGGGGAGATCCTGCTGCGGGCCAACGCAGAGCTGAAGCGGCAAGCTCACCATGTTCAGTCCCGCCGCACCAACTACTTCCGTGACTGGCAGGAGATCCTGGTGGCCTGCAGCGACGGCACCTTTGTGCGCGACATCCGCCTTACCCAGTCGGTTAGTTCTACCCTGCTCTGTGCCGATGGGGATCATCGCGCTTCCGTTAGCCAGCGCGCAGGGGGCACCAGGGATCCCGACTTTTTGCGCCGCTGGGATCTCGTAGCCCACAGCCAGGAGCTGGCAGAAGCCGCTGGCCAGATGCTCTATGCCGACTATGTGGAATCGGGCACCTACCCGATTGTAATGTCCAACGCCTTTGGCGGCGTCATCTTCCACGAGGCCTGTGGGCATCTCTTGGAAACGACCCAGATCGAGCGCAAAACCACTCCCTTTGCCGACAAAAAAGGCCAGAAAATTGCCCACAAAAACCTCACCGCCTGGGACGAGGGGCTTTCCGAGGGGGCCTTTGGCAGCCTGGACGTGGACGACGAGGGCATGCCCGTCCAGCGCACCCTGCTCATTGAAAAGGGCATTTTGAAAAACTTCCTGGCCGATCGGGCCGGCTCCATGCGCACCGGCCATCCCCGCACCGGCAGTGGTCGCCGGCAAAACTACACCTTTGCCCCTGCCAGCCGCATGCGCAACACCTACATCGCCCCCGGCGACGCCGAACTGGACGACCTGTTTGCCTCTATTGACAAAGGCATCTACTGCAAGCGCATGGGGGGCGGCAGTGTCGGCCCCACTGGCCAATTTAACTTTGCCGTGGAAGAAGCCTATCTCATCCAAAATGGCAAAATCACCAAGCCTCTCAAGGGAGCCACGCTGATTGGAGAAGCCAAGGATATCTTGACCAAGATCTCCATGTGCTCCAAGGATCTCCGCCTGGCGCCTGGCTTCTGCGGTTCTGTCAGCGGCAGCATCTACGTTACTGTGGGTCAGCCCCACATCAAGGTGGACTCTATCACCGTGGGCGGGCGCTAGTTTCAGGGATCCCCCATGGCCTACGACAACATCTGCAAGTACCTGGCGGAGCGCTTTCCGGAGCAGTTTGCCCGTTGGCTGATGGGAGAAGTGGCTGAGCCGGTGCAGGTGCTGCCCACAGAACTGTCGGAGGAGCCCATGCGAGCCGATTCGGTCATTCTGCTAGGGCTACAGCAGGGCATTTTGCATCTGGAATTTCAAACAGATCCGGATCCTGAAATCCCCTTTCGCATGGCCGACTATCGGCTCCGCCTCTATCGGAAATATCCCCAGCTATCGGTGCGGCAGGTGGTCATTTATCTTCGCAAAACGCGCTCGCAGCGGGTCTTCCAAACCTTTTTTCGCCTAGAAAGGCTGAGCCATGAGTTTGAGGTCGTTCGCCTCTGGGAGTGTAACTTGCCGGCCAGGGTCGATTGGCCAGCCCTGCTGCCTTTTCGAGTCTTGAGCCAGGTGGAGGATCCTGGAGAAACCTTACGAGAAGTCGTTGCTGAGCTGGAGCGCTTGCCAGAGTCCAGCGAGCAGCGGGAATTGGCAGCGGCAACAGCCGTTTTGGCAGGACTAGCATTGGATCGGGGCTTGATTCGGCAAATCATGAGGTCCTTGGATATGAGGGAATCGGTGATCTACCAGGAATGGCGGGCAGAAGCTCTGCGGGAGGGGTTGGAAGCAGGGCGCAAAGAAGGCCTGCAACAGGGCTTGCAACAGGGCTTGCAACAGGGCTTGCAACAGGGCTTGCAACAGGGCTTGCAACACGGGGAAGCAACACTGGTTTTGCGGCTTTTGCGGCGGAAGCTGGGATCCCTTGACCCGGCCTTGGAAAACCAGATTTGGGCCTTGCCGCCGTCGCAGCTGGAGGCGCTAGGGGAAGCTTTGTTGGATTTCCACAGCGTGGAGGACTTGACCGCCTGGCTGGCCCGTCGCTAGGGAAGGAGTAGGGATGTTGCAAGTTGAGGCCTTGGCCGAACAGGCGCAAAGCTGTGCCAAACGTTTGGGGATCCCCCAGTTTGATCTCTATGGAGCCGAGGTGGACGAGACCAGCGTGCAGGTTGAGCAGGGGGAGCCCCGTCAGGTAAAAGCCTCTCACCGCTGCAGTGTGACGGTGCGGGCCTGGAACGACCAGGGCCAGGTGGGGGTGACTTCCACCACTGCTGTGGACGAGGCAGGGCTGGAACTGGCTCTGCAGACGGCCTTTGAAGCCAGCCACTTCGGCGTGCGGGAACACGCACCCCAATTGAGTCCAGAAGCGAAGCTGCCCATTCTCCAGCCCTGTAACGACAAAAGGCCGCTGGCGCTGGCCAGTGAGCTTTTGGAGCAACTGCTGGCCGCCGAGAAGGCTTTACTGGGATCCCATCCCGCCATCCAGGGGGTACCCTACAACGGCCTGGCCCAGCGGCAGATCGACCGCTTTTACCTCAACAGCGACCAGGCTCTGCGACAGGAGGGCCACACCCTGACCTCGGTCTTTCTCTACGGCAAGGCAGAACAGGAGGGTCGCAAACCCCGCAGCGCCGGCGCTATGCGGGTAGCCCGCAGCCTGGAGGAGTTGGATATCCAGGGCTGCGTCAAGGAAGCAGCCGAGAAACTCATCAGCCACCTGGAGTACGAGCGGATCCCTTCGGGGAAATACACAGTGGTTTTTTCCGGGGAAGCTTTTTTAAGCCTCTTGGGCGCTTTCTCCAATCTCTTCAACGCCCAAAACATCCTGGACAACCAAAGCCTGTCCACTCCCGACTCACTGGGCAAGCAGATTGCCTCGCCGCTGCTCTCGGTGTGTGATGACGCCTTGCACCCTACCAACGTGAGCGCAATTAGCTTCGACGGTGAAGGCACCCCCACCCGCCGCGTTCCCCTCATCACCAATGGAGTTCTGACCCACTTTTTGCACAGCGCTGGCACCGCCAAACGCCTGGGGGCCCAGCCCACGGGACATGCCAATATCGGCGCTAAGGTGACGGTGGCGGCCCACTACTACCACGTCTTTGCCGGGGCTCCACCAGAGAGCACCTACGACCTGGCCACGGCTGAGAATGTGGTCTGGATTGACGAGCTGCAGGCTCTCCATGCCGGAGTCAAGCCTCTGCAGGGATCCTTTTCCCTGCCCTTTCAGGGCTGGTGGGTGCGCCAGGGAGAGCGCATCAGTATCGAGGCGGCAACGGTAGCGGGGGATTTTCTAGGACTCTTGCAGTCGATTTTCTACGTCGAGCCGGAGCCCCAAATCACCCCTGCTGGTCTGTGTCCCCGCATTTGGGTAGCCGATCTCTCCATCACCGGGCAGTAGCACCATGAAACTCACCCGCATCGACCTCAACAGTTGGCTAATCCATACCCAGACCCAGACTTTTCTGCTGGATCCGTGGCTGGTGGATCCCTTGGTGTTCTTTGGCCTGCCCTGGTTCATCCGCCTGCAGCACCGCCAGGTGCCGCCCTTCACACCGGAAACCCTGCCCAAACTCGACGCCATCCTCCTCAGCCAGGGCCAGCCGGATCACTGCCACCCCCCCACCCTGCAGCGGCTGAACCGGCAGATCCCGGTTTTCGCTTCTCCAACAGCCGCCCGCGTGGCACGGAGCCTTGGCTTTAAGAGGGTGCAGGCCCTGGATCCCTGGCAGTCAGTGCAGTGGGGAGATCTACACATCACAGCGGTTCCGGGAGCACCCCTGGGGCCGGTGCGGGAGCTGGGCTTTTTGCTGGAGGAGCTGCCGACCCAGACGCGGCTTTACTACGAGCCCCACCTCTCCCAAGCGGATATCCGCCCGCGGCTGCAGCAGGAGTTTGCCCCCATCCACACCCTGCTGATCCCGGTGGTAGGCCAGATCTTTCCCCTCTTGGGCGAGGTGATCATGGGGCCGGAGCGGGCCCTGCAGGTGGTGGCCGCCCTGCGCCCACAGCAGGTGATTCCCACCGCTATGGGAGAGGTAGATTACCACGGCTGGTTTGCCGCCCAGATCCGCCCTCTGGGGAGCCTAGAGGAGTTCCGGGAAAAGCTGGGATCCCTGAACGCCGCCACCGGTCAATCCATCCGGCTGTGCTGTCCTGCCCCGGGGGAAACGGTATCCCTTCCTGCTGAGGTCAGAGCATGAGCCACCCTTCTCAGCCCAGCCTCGACCTGGTGGCCATCCTGCGGGCCGATTACGCCCGCTTTCCTCGGGATCAAACCTACTCCCTCTACGATCCCCAGGTTTATTTCCGGGATCCCCTCAACGAGTTTCGCGGCCTGGATCGCTACCGGGCCATGATTGCTAGCCTAGAGCGCTGGCTGCAGGATATCCATCTTGAGCTGCACGACATCCACCAGAGCGGCAACCACATCCGCAGCGAGTGGACGCTGAGGGGATCCCTGTCTTTTTTGCCCTGGCGTCCCCGCCTGTGCATCCCCGGCTGGACAGAGATGCGGCTTAACCCCGCAGGTCTCATCGAATCCCACATCGACCACTGGCGCTGCTCCCGCTGGGAGGTGATGCTGCAAATGTTTCGGCCTGGGGATGCCAAAGGATCCTCTGAGTGACCTCCATCCTCTGCTAAGATCACAAAGCCGAGTTTTTAGCTCTGCGGGAAAGTCATCGATTTCTGCGCTGGAGAGATGGCCGAGTGGTCGAAGGCGCAGCACTGGAAATGCTGTGTGGGGCAACTCACCGTGGGTTCGAATCCCACTCTCTCCGTCAAAGCCTAGTTTGCCAACATCCACCTAAATCCCTCAAAGCCTTAACTGGCAAGGTTTTTGGGCATTCTGATATCCACGGTAGTCCTGCAACATTCACTAGAATCCACGGCAAGACGGGACACAGCCGTGGATACGCCTAAGCCTAACCTAAATCCACGTCAGATTGTCTTCTCTTACGCGACAGCCAAAAGCAAGAAGAAGGTGGTGGTGAAGCCGGACGGCAGCCTGCAGATCTTCAGAGCCGTTCATTAACAGGGGATTCCTTGCGGCTAGGCTGTTACAGCCGTCAGGGAGAATTGACTGGAAAAGTGGCCTCTGGCATATTACGGGACAACGTGCCAGGTCAAGACAATGCACACGCCGAGCTGGAAGCCCCACCCCATCCTCAAATATGAGCGGAGGGACTGCTATCCCTATATAGTTCTCCCTACCCCTATCAGCCTGCAACTGAGAGGGCCAGAACTGCCCCCTCCCCCCAGAAAACCTGAGCCGCCTCAACTACCCCCTCGACCAGTTAAGCCGCAACTACCAGAGATCCCAACCCGTGTAATGGACAAGCTCCAGGCTGCCCTGTCAACTGGAGCTGGAGTTGCTACCCTAATTGCGCTGATTATTGCTGAAGCGCCATTCTTTCTAATCTTGGCAGGGATTGCAGGCGTGGCTACCTTAGCCAAATTCTTATACGAATCCTGGACTTATGAAGAGAGAATGGAAGAATATGAGAGAAAAATGCGAAGTTATCCTCAAGAACAAAAAAGATATGAGGAGAGACTTGTCCTTTGGAGAAGAGAGTGCGATCGCATAGAGTCAGATTACAAACAACAAGTCGAAGAATATAGTCGCGAATATCAAAACAAGGTAGCTCAAATCATAAGGAACTGGGAAAATGGTCTGATATTTCAACCCCTAGATTTATGCCAACCTTTCTTAGGTCAGGGTGCTCGCGCAGGTAGGTATGATCGCCGGCTGAGAGAAGCCTTGATAATAAAGATGGAAAACCTTCCAGTTAAGTTTCTACCTGAACAATCCTCCCTAAAGGTTCCAGAATTTGATTTTCCGTATACGCCCGACATAGCAATACAAGTATCTAGTAACAATAGAACTCTACTTATCGATGTTGAAGTTGACGAACCTTGGTACCAGAAGAATGGTCAGCGAGTACCACATCATGCACTAGATGACAATAGACATAGCCAGCGAGACGATTTCTTTGCAGAAAGCGGCTGGATAGTAGTTAGGTTTTCAGAAAGACAAGTAGCGATAGAAACAGAAAAATGTGCCAGCTTTGTCTGCTACCTTATTCAAGCTGTACTTACGCCAGGATTTAGGGATCCATCTCTGTCTCTGCCGAGTGACCATAGAAGGTGGGACTCTCTCAGCGCTCTTGATGAAGAGAGAGACTTCGTTGAGTGAGGATTCCGTTAAAAACGGGACATATCCACGGACACGAGACCTATCCTACAAGCCCGCAAACTGCTGTAGGACAAGGAAATCTCAGCCCCTATTCGATGGTCACTCTCTCCGTCAAATCAAGTTTGCCGCAGGGAGATCATCCAGACCTAGCTGGATCCCCTTGTCTCAGTTCCCAGGGGTTGGTTTTCAGAGGCAGCCGGCTAGAGGCTGCGGCAGCTAAGATCCACTCTCGGTGAGATGAGGATCCTCTTTCGGGGGTTCTCGATGAGAGGATTGTTGGCTCCACTGGAGTTGTCGCAGGATCCCGCGCAACAGGGCCACCTCAGCCACTGTCAGACCGGCGCGGTGAAACAGGGCCCGAAACTTGAGCATTTTGCGACGAGCGGTGTGGGGGTGCAGGTAGCCAATGTGCAGCAGCAGCGCCTCCAGGTGGCTGAAAAAACCCTCCAGCAGCTCGAAGGGAGCTGGCTTTGAGCTCCCAGAGCCAGCCACCGGCGGGCGAGGATTTTGGTAGAGGAGGGTGCGCAGTTCGTAGCAACAGATGCCCACTGCCTGGGCCAAGTTCAGGGAAGGGTAGGCCGGATCGGTGGGGATCTGGATCTGGCGATGGCAGAGGGCCAGCTCTTCGTTGCTCAAGCCGCAATCTTCGGGGCCAAACACCAGAGCGGCAGGGCCGGCAGCCAGCAGCTCCGCGAAAGCCTGGCGGGGAGACTGAATTTGCCATTCGGGCGGGTAGGGCTCGCGGCGGCCTGCTGTCCCGAATACCTGCACACATCCCTGGAGGGCCTCGGCTAAGGTTGGCACCTGCCGGGCTTGGTGGAGCAAGTCCGTCGCATGCACGGCCATGGTAACTGCTTCTGCATCCAGGGGATCGCATTGGGGATCCACCAACACCCACTGCCGCAGGCCCATGTTTTTCATCACGCGGGCAATGGCCCCGAGATTGCGCGGCCCTGCTGGCCGCACCAACACGAGGCGTACCTGCGCCAATCGCTCCTGAGTCCAGTTGGACAATGCCGGCATCCCTTGGGACAGAATCGCAGATAAGGATCCCCTAGAGTAGAGGAGTTAGATCTTGTCATAGATTGCGCCTATGGGATCCGCCTACCGCTGTTGGCTGAGCTGGATGTGTCTGGTGCTGTTGGGGTGCTGCTGGGGATCGCCGGCATTGGCTGCCCATTCTGCGTTGCTCTCCCCAGCAGCAGAGGCAGCTCAGGTGGCTCTGTCCTCTCCAGTTGACTCCCTGGTAGAGGCGCGACAGCGGCTGGAAGGGATTGCCGAGGCAATGCGCTCAATTCGCCTGTGCAACCGCCCCAATTGCCGCTACCGCGATATTTCCGTTGAGGTGCGGCCCATAGCAGGAGCCGAGCCGCCGGAGTACGAGGGTAGGATCGACGCCACCATCGACCGCCCCTCCGGCAGCTTGGACAAGGCTCGCTACCGGCTGCGATTTCGTGGGGGGCGTTGGCAGTTGCTGGGGGGCGAAGAGGTTTCCGATGTCTCCTCCTTTTTCTTCGAGGGAGACACCTACGAGGTGTTTAGCGCCTACGGCAGTCGCAAGGCCAAACTGGCAGACGCCAGTAGCAGCCTGCGCGTTGGCTATCGGGAGCTGTACTACCGTGTTTTTGACCAGGGCCAAGAGCGTTTGCGGTAGCGGTGCGGAGTACGATGAGAGACCAACAGCACACCTTGGCCAGCTCTATCTCCCTAGAGGGGGTCGGCCTGCACACTGGCCTACCGGTTCGCTGTAGCCTCCACCCGGCTCCTGCTGGCGGCGGTCGGGTCTTTGTGCGGGTGGATCAACCGGGATCCCCTGAGATCCCGGCCCGCTTGGGATCCCTGACTCCTGCTGCCCTCTGCACCCGCCTGCAGCAGGGATCCCCCCCTGTCCAAGTGCAGACAGTGGAACATCTGTTGGCTGCCCTTTACGTGCTGGGCATCGACAACTGCCGCATCGAGGTGGAGGGGCCGGAGCTGCCGATCCTGGATGGCTCCGCCCTGCCCTTTGTGGAGGCTATTGCCCAAGCTGGGATCCTGGCTCAGGAGCAGCCGGCCCTGCTGGGAGTGATCCAGGAGCCGGTCACGGTCTGGGCGGGGGAAGCCTTTGTCAGCGCCCTGCCCTACCCCGGCTCTCGCTTCACCTATGGCATCGACTTTGCCAACTGCCCTATCCGCCAACAGTGGCTGAGCTGGCAGGAGAACAGGGCGGATTTTGTCCAATCCATTGCTCCGGCCCGCACTTTTGCCCGCCAACAGGATGCGGAGCTGGCCCGCCAACAGGGGCTGATCCAAGGCGGCAGCCTGGAGAACGCCATTGTCTGTACTACCACCGAGTGGCTGAGGCCCTTGCGCTACCCAGATGAGCCGGTGCGCCATAAGCTGATAGATTTACTAGGAGATCTCAGCCTGTTGGGCTGCCGCTTGCAGGGGCACATTGTGGCCTACAGGGCAGGCCATGCCCTGCATCACCGTTTGGCCGAGCAGTTGCTCAGGAGTGGATCCCTGCGGGTGCAGGCGGACCCAGCTCAAGAACAAGAAAGGGATCCCAGGCGCCTCGGTGGGGTGGAACCTCTCCCGCTGTCTTGACGGGGCTTCTGGTTCCTGAGGTGGGCGAGAGGCTCCTCGCGGCCTGCCGGCATTCCTCCTTGCTGTCTTGGTTCTGCTTTGAGGCCCTCCCATCCAGGATTTAAGGTTTGTCTTCCAGCTCTGTGGGTTTGCCATGTCCTCTGACGTCTCTCCTCCTCCTCTCCTCTCGGCTGAAGCAGCCGCTCAGTTGGCAACAGCTCCCCCCGTTTTCACAACGGATCAAATCCTGGAGATCTTGCCCCATCGCCATCCTTTTCTGCTGGTGGATCGCGTGGTGGAGTATCAACCAGGGCAACGGGCGGTGGGACTGAAAAACGTCACCTTCAACGAGCCCTTTTTCCAGGGGCACTTCCCCAACCGACCGATCATGCCCGGCGTTCTGATCGTCGAGGCCATGGCGCAGTTGGGAGGGATCGTGTTGACCAAGTTGCCCGATGTGGCTGGGCGGCTGGCTCTCTTTGCTGGTATCGATGGCGTTCGCTTCCGCCGCCCCGTGCTGCCAGGGGATCAGTTGCTGCTCTCGGCCGATTTGCTCACCATCCGGCAAAAACGCATCGGCAAGATGTTTTGTCGGGCCCAGGTGGGGGGACACCTGGTGACCGAAGGGGAGCTGATGTTCTCCTTGGTGGATTGATGGGACAACAGCGGCCAGGAGGGGGCCTTTGGCGCTCCGCAACCACGGGGCAGGTGGAGGGTGGCCATCTGTTTTCCCCATCGAGGAGGAGCCCAGCGGCAGCAACTTGGCGCGGAAAGACCCTGCTAAAGTGTTGGGATAGGGGCATGTTAGGTGCTGCTTTCATCTCCCGGTCGGAGTTTTGCAGCAGAGCGGTGGAGGATTGTGTCCTCCCCGAGCAAGCCTTAATTGCAGGGTTGGGAGCGTAACCACATTTGCTGGCTAGGTTAGAAATGAGTTCGTTGGCTTCAGCGGGATCCACTCCCAACTCCTCTGTTCGGATTCATCCCACGGCGGTGATCCATCCGAAGGCTGAGTTGCACGAGACGGTGCAAGTTGGCCCCTATGCGGTTATCGGTGAGCATGTGCGCATTGGCGCCCGTACGGTGGTGGGGGCCCACGTGGTGATCGATGGCTGGACAGATATTGGCGAGGACAACCAGATTTTTCCGGGGGCGGTGCTGGGCACAGAGCCTCAGGATCTGAAGTACAGCGGCGCGCCCTCCCAGGTGGTGATCGGCAGGGGCAACCGCATCCGCGAGTTCGTCACCATCAACCGAGCCACCAACGAAGGGGAAGCGACGGTGGTCGGTGACCACAACCTGCTAATGGCCTACGTCCACGTCGCCCACAACTGCGTTATCGAAAATCAAGTGGTGATTACCAACGCGGTTGCCTTGGCCGGCCACATCCACATCGAGTCACAGGCGCGCATCGGCGGTATGGTCGGGATCCACCAGTTTACCCGAGTGGGTCGCTTGGCCATGGTGGGGGCCATGAGCCGGGTGGATCGCGACGTGCCGCCCTACATGTTGGTGGAGGGGCACCCAGCCCGCATTCGCGGCCTCAACTTGGTGGGGTTGCGGCGAGCCAAGGGAATGGAGGGATCCCTGCCAGCTTTGCGCCAGGCCTACCGGCTGCTCTACCGTTCCGGTTTGCCTCTGGAAAAAGCGCTGCAAACTCTGCGCAGCAGCATCCGCACCGAGGGTGGGTGTAGCATCTGCTCCTTGCAGGGGAAAGAGCTGGTAGACGAGACGGGATCCCTGCTCCATCTGCTGCAATTTTTGGAAGATTCCCTTTCCCAACCCCAACGGCGCGGTCCTCTGCCTGCCTTGCGCCGTGGCAGAGAAGAGGACGACCTGTGAGTCATCTGTTTATCTGCACCGGAGAAGTCTCCGGGGATCTGCAGGCTGGCCATCTCATTCGTGAGCTGCTGCGCCAGCGTCCGCATCTGCGCATCACGGCCGTTGGGGGAGAGGAAATGGCCGCTGCTGGAGCCCGGCTGCTGCACCGCACTACGGAGATTAGCTCCATCGGTATTCTCGAGGCCCTCCCCTTTGTCCTCCCTGCCCTGTGGACAGAGTGGAAGATCCGCCGCTTCCTGGCACAGGACCCGCCGGATTTGGCCATCTTGGTGGACTACATCGGCGTCAACAGCCGCCTTGTCCCCCTGCTGCAGCGGTGGCGCATCCCTGCCGTTTACTACATTGCCCCCCAGGAATGGGTGTGGTCGCCCAACAGCCGCCTCACCTACCGCCTAGCCCAGCAAATGCGACTGATGGTGGCCATCTTCCCAGAAGAAGCCCGCTACTACGCCGCAGCAGGCGCCCAGGTTTGCTATGTGGGCCACCCCCTGCTGGATATTTTGGCGAGGGTACCCGGTCGCGCTCAGGCCAGAGCTGAGCTAGGGATCCCTGAGGAGGCAACGGTGGTGGCGCTGCTGCCCGCCTCCCGTCGCCAAGAGCTGCGCTCCGTTCTGCCCATCCTCCTCCAGGCAGCGCGGCTGTTGCGGGCTCGCCTGCCCCAGGTGCGGTTTTGGGCGCCGCTGGCCTCGCCCCGTTTTGCCGCCCCCGTTGCTCAGGCTGCCCGCCGCTATGGACTGGGCGATCTCACCCTTGTCTTGCCTCGCCCTTCCCCGCCAAAGGCGCATCACCTGCTGTTGGCCGCCGCTGACCTGGTGCTGGCGAAGTCGGGCACCGTCAACTTGGAAGCGGCCATTTTGGGGATCCCGCAGGTGGTGATCTACCGCCTCAACCCCATTACCTTTTGGCTAGCCCGCCATTGGCTGAAGGTGTCGGTGCCCTTTATGTCTCCCCCCAACTTGGTGCTGATGCGCCCCATTGTGCCGGAACTGCTGCAGGAGGAGGCCCAGCCGGAGCGGATTGCCCAACTGGCGCTGGAGCTGCTGACTCAGCCGGAGCGCCGAGCCCAATTACAGGCCGACTATGCTGCCATGCGGGCAGCGCTGGGGGAGCCGGGAGTTTTGGCCCGCGCCGCCAAGGCCATCCTGGAGGTGCTCGACAGCGAAACCGCCGCCAGGGGGGATCCCCGTCGCCGCTCTCTCTGAGACGCCTGGATTAGCCGTGGGGTTAGCCGGCTGCCAGAATGGCGTCCAAGAGGGGATCCGCCCCAAAGCGCACCACGTCGGTACAGGGCCGTCCGGTCTCCGCTTCCACCTGGCGGATCTGGGCCAGGGCAGCCTCCTCCTCCCAGCCAAAGGTATTGAGGGCCACCCCCACCACCGGCACGGGGGCAAAGGCACCGGCAGCTCTGGCCACTTGTTCGTATAGCTCGATGACCTTGGGCAGGGGAGGGATGGGTACGTAGTCCATCCCTTTGATGTGGGTCTGGCCAGCCCGGTGTACCAAGATCAAGTGGGTGGGCTGGGATCCCCGCAACAGGGGCAGGGTTGCTGTAGAGGCGGGGTTGAGCAGGGATCCCTGGCCTTCAATGTGCAGAATGTCATGGTCAAGGCCGTGGCGCAGCACCAGTTGCTCCACGGCACCGCTGGCGTAGTCCACCCGCACCGCATCTAGGGGCACCCCATCGCCACTGATGAGGATCCCGGTCTGCCCGGTAGCGAGAAAGCGGGAGCGTAGGCCGCGCTTCAGGCTGGCTCGGTGCAGTTCCAGGCTGGTGGACATTTTGCCCACGGCCATGTCGGTACCCACGGTCAGCACCCGCCGGCAGGGGAGGGAACGGGCCAGGCCTTTCCCTACCCCAAGACCAGGAGGTTCGCGGCGAATGTCCCAGATCCAGGCTCCCGGCTGCAGCCACTGCCGCAATTGGGGATCCTCGGCCAGAGGCGTGTGGAGACCATTCACCAGAGATAGGCCGGCCTGCAGGGCTTGGCAGAGCTCCTCCCGCCACGCTGGGGGCAACTGGCCGCCGGAAGGGGCAATCCCAATCACCAGCACCTCGGGGTTGTAAACCAGCGCCTCTTGCACCGAGGCCACGATGGGAACATCCTGGGCAATGCCGGTTAACTGGGCCAGGGATCCCCCCGCCTGCTCCCGGTCGATCACCGCCGCCACCGGAAAAGGCCCATAGCGCAGCAGCCCCAGCCCTGTTTTGCCGTGCTCCCCCAGCAGGCCGCCGTGGAGCAGGATGGCCACCCGAGTTTGGCTGGAGAGGGATCCCACCTGCTCCACGGTACCTACTCCCGCAGCTCTACCCCTAAGCCCGGTCGGTCGGTGGGGATAAGACAGCCCTCCTGCAGCAGGGCTCCGGAAAAGGGATCGTCGATGAGATTGAGGTGGCTGTCCAAGTCCAGGTAGTCCACCAGCGGCGCTAGGTGAGCCGCCGCCGTATTGCCCAGAGCGGTGTTGCTGTAGCAGCCCAGCATTACCTGTAGCCCATAAGCTTTGGCGGTGTGGATCATGCGCCAGGCTTCGCTGAGGCCGCCGCACTTCATCAGCTTGATGTTAATGCCGTGCACGCGATCCGCTAGGGCAGGAATATCGCGGCTGTCGAAACAACTTTCATCCACAAAGATGGGCAGCTTCGACTCGTGCCACAGGGTGATCAGCTTCGCCTCCTGTCCCCTCTCCAAGGGCTGCTCCAGGTAGCTCACCCCTTGCCCCGCCAGCCAATTGCTCATGCTCAAGCTCTGTTCTACCGTCCAGGCGCCGTTGGCATCCACGGTAATCAGGGATCCCAGTGGGATCACCTCCTGCACAGCAACCAGCATGTTCTGATCGGCCATCAGCCCCAAGTCGCTGCCCAGCTTGATCTTAAAGGCCCGCGCTTGGGTCTGTTCCATCCAGGCCAAGGCCCGCTGGCGGGCCGCCTGAGGAGTAGAAAGGCCAATGGTCAAAGTGGTGGGTGGGATGCGGGAGCGATCCAGTCCCCACAACTGCCAAAGCGGCATCCCCAGCCGTTTGCCCATCCAATCGTGCAGGGCCATGTCCACCGCCGCCCGTGCCGCCGAGGGGATCCCGGCCCGCAGCAGTTCCGCCTCAATGGCTTGTCGCTCCCAGGGGGAGTGGCGGCGTAGGAGCCCTTTGGCTACCTCCAAACCCATCAAGATATCCTCCAAAGATTGGTGGTAGTCCTCGCTCACTGAGAAGGGGCAAGCCTCTCCCCACCCCTCGATCCCTTCCTCCTCAATCCGCACCCAGGCCAGAGTGGCCTCTGTATGAGTGCCGCGGCTGAGGGTGAGGGCATAGCGCTTGTGAACCGTGAAAGATTCAACGTAGAGCCGCATGGGCGATTTCCAAGAGATCAATCCTGAGCACGTTGAGCCAACTTTGTCCTTTGAGGTTTTCCCTGCCTCCCTAGTCAGGCTGTGGAGGACAGGCGCAGCTCTGCGTGTCTTTACCGTTGCTCCTAGAGGTTAACTGCAGCCATTATCATATGAGCACAGCTTAGGTGGCCCCAGTAGCATGAACGACCTTCCTCTTCCTCTAACCCGTCGCAGCGCCTCTAGTAAAGCCCTAGCTGTTGCCAATACCAGCATCACCCCCTTCGGCCGCAAGCTAAAAGAGCTGGGCTTTGCCGACGACAAGCAAATCCAGGACATCCAAAACGCCCTCAAAGCCAATCGCGAAGGGGGCAGCAAGGCCCTAGCTCTGGTGGTCAAAGAGATTGTTGGCAGAGAGATCACCCCCGACCTGGAGCGGGCCTACAAGCGGCAGCAGCTCTTTGAGCTAAAAATCATCTACGGGATCCCCTCCCTCGACATCGATCTGGAGCCGGTGGAGATCTCGGAGATGAGCGGGCTCATCGACTCGCTCTTGCCCCTTGATATTTGCAACCGCTACAAGTTCTTGCCCATCCGCCGCCAAGACAACCAAGTGCTGGTGGCAATGGTCAAGCCGGATAACTTGCAGGCGCTCGATGATATCCAGCGGCGCTTCCGTATCCAGGGGCTGAAGCTGCAGCGGCGGGTCTTCACCCAGCGGGATTTCGAGGTTCTGATCAACCGCTACATGGACGCGCAGGCGGAGCTGCTGGCCATCAAGGGCATCAACGACGCGGCTGCCGCCCAAGAGGAAGAAGAGGTGGTGGTCAATACCGCCGAGATCGACCTGGACAGCATCGAGGACGTCGCCGTCGATGAGGCCGGCGAGGGATCCCTGGAGCAACAGCTCAAGTCGGCAGACGATGCCCCAATTATCAAATTGGCCAACCAAATCCTGATTAAGGCACTGCAGGACGGGGCGTCGGACATCCACATCGAGCCGCAAGAAGAATACCTGCGCATCCGCTTCCGCAAGGACGGGGTGCTGCGGCAGGCTTTTGAGAACTTTCCCAAAAAGGTTGTCCCCGCCCTTACCGCCCGCTTCAAAATCATGTCCAACCTCAACATTGCCGAGCGGCGCTTGCCCCAGGACGGGCGGATTCGGCGCGTATTCAAGGGGCGTAAGGTGGACTTTCGCGTTAGCACTCTGCCCTCCCGCTATGGGGAGAAGATCGTGCTGCGCATCTTGGACAACTCCGCCACCCAGCTCGGCCTGGACAAGCTGATCACCGACCCGGAGACCCTGGCCAGCTTCAAGGAGGTTGTCAAGCGACCCTTTGGTTTGATCTTGGTAACCGGGCCCACCGGATCCGGGAAAACCACCACCCTTTACTCAGCTCTGGCGGAAGTGAACGATCCCGGCATCAACATCAGCACCGCCGAGGATCCCATCGAGTACTCCCTGCCGGGGCTCACCCAGGTACAGGTGATCCGCGAAAAGGGCATGGACTTTGCCATGATCCTGCGCGCCTTCCTGCGGCAAGACCCGGACGTGATCCTGGTGGGTGAGACCCGCGACCACGAGACGGCCAAAACCGCTATCGAAGCCTCCCTCACGGGCCACCTGGTGCTGACCACCCTGCACACCAACGATGCCCCCGGTGCTATCGCCCGCTTGACGGAGATGGGGATCGAGCCGTTCATGATCTCCAGCTCGCTGTTGGGGGTGCTGGCCCAGCGCTTGATGCGCCGAGTATGTACCGAGTGTCGGATCCCGTATCACCCCACCCCCGAAGAACTGGCCCGCTATGGCCTCAGCCTCAGCGGCGACAGCGAGCAGGTGACTTTCTACAAGGCCAACAAGCTCTCTCCCAAGGAAGTAGAGCAGCGCAAAGCCACCGGCAAGCCCATCTGCGAGAAATGCGGGGGCGTAGGCTACAAAGGCCGAGTGGGGGTGTACGAGTTCATGCGCATGAACGACCGCCTGGCCGAGTTGATCAACAAGGGGGCTCCCACCGAGGTCATCAAGGAAGCGGCTGTCGAAAGCGGCATGAAGACGCTGCTGGCCTACAGCTTGATGCTGGTGAAGCAGGGTCTGACTACGTTGGAGGAGGTCGATCGGGTTATCCTCACCGACAAGGGCTTGGAAACCGAGTTAAAGGCTCGTGCCAAGGCCCTTAGCACCTGCCGCAACTGTGGTGCCGCCCTGCAGGTGGAGTGGATGGATTGTCCCTACTGCCTGACGCCGAAGTTTTAGGCAAGCCGCCTAGCTCTTGACGCCGCCAGGGTGCTGATTATAACAGTCCTATACGAGTCCTAGAGGGTTGCCTCTGGCCCAGCTTTAGAACGGTTTTTCATCGACAACTCCCAGGTCGAACAC
This sequence comes from Synechococcus sp. H60.2, assembly GCF_047462315.1. Taxonomy (NCBI): domain Bacteria; kingdom Bacillati; phylum Cyanobacteriota; class Cyanophyceae; order Synechococcales; family Synechococcaceae; genus Synechococcus; species Synechococcus sp. H60.2. The sequence goes on from NZ_JANSIZ010000013.1 coordinate 16,819, forward strand.
AGACTGACCCAGCTTACTGATTGGAGACACCAGCCCTATGCCACAACTAATGATCGAAGACCTAATGGAAGAAATCGTCCGCAGGGGCGGTTCTGACATCCACATCTCCGCCGGTTTGCCCCCCTACTTCCGCATCAACGGCGAACTCCAGCCAACGGAGCACGAGCCCCTTACCCCTGAGGAGGTGCAGCGGCTCATCTTTAGCATGTTGAACAACACCCAGCGCAAACACCTGGAGCAAAACTGGGAGTTGGACTGCTCCTACGGCGTGCGCGGGATCGGTCGCTTCCGCGTCAACGTCTACCGGGATCGCGGCACCTATGCCTGCGCGATGCGGGCGTTGGCTTCGGAAATCCCCAACATCGACAAGCTAGGCCTGCCGGATGTGTGTAAGGAGATGGCTCGTCTGCCGCGGGGTCTGGTGCTGGTGACCGGCCCCACCGGATCCGGCAAGTCCACCACTTTGGCCGCTATCATCGACTTCATTAACCGCGAGCGAGCCGAGCATATCCTTACCATCGAGGATCCCATTGAGTACATCTACACCCCCATCCGCAGCATCATCCACCAGCGGCAGTTGGGGGAAGACACCAAGAGCTTTGCCAATGCCCTGCGGGCGGCCATGCGGGAGGATCCGGATGTGATCCTGATCGGGGAGATGCGGGATCTGGAAACCATCCAGTTGGCCATTACCGCCGCCGAGACCGGCCACCTCTGCTTTGCCACGGTGCACACCAGCTCTGCTGCCCAGACGGTGGATCGCCTGGTGGACGTGTTCCCACCGGAGCAGCAGCAACAAATCCGCGTGCAGCTCTCCAACTCCCTCAAAGCCGTCTTCTCCCAGACTCTGGCCCGCCGCCTCAACCCCAAGCCAGGAGAACCGGGGCGGGTGCTGGTGCAGGAGATCATGGTGGTGACGCCGGCCATCGCCAACCTCATTCGGGAGGGCAAGACCGCCCAGATCTACTCGGCCATCCAGACAGGCGGTAAGCAGGGCATGAAGACCCTGGAGCAGGATCTGGCCAACCTCTACCTGCAGGGCAAGATCGACTTCGATACGGCCATGTCCAAGACCTCTCGCCCTGAGGAGTTGCAGCGACTTTTGGGCAACGTCACCGGGCCATCGCCAGCCGCGGCAGCTCAACACCAGCGGCCCGCAGCGGCTGCCGCCCGTCGCTAAACGCTGGCTCCAAGGATCCCTGGCTGAGAGTTCCTCGCCAACCTCTGGCCGCCGGCCCCATTTGTAGCTAAGCTCTAGCTGAAGAGAGCGTCGGTTTGTCTAAGGTTGCGAGACTGAGCCAAGGGATCCCATTCCGGCGTGTCGAACTAACGATCCAAGCAGGGGTAAGCCATGCCGCGCTACAAGGTTCGGGGGCTAAAGGCCGGTCAGCCGGTGCGCCTGACAGTGGTGGCCAACAACTTGACCGAGGCCCGCGCACGGCTGCGCCGCGAGGGCATTTTTGCCAAACAGGAAGACATCCAGGAAGAAAAGCCCTTCTTCTCCCTGGATACCTCTTTTGATTTCTCGATGATGGGATCCATCGACATTCGCGACAAGGCGGTGTTCTCGCGGCAATTTGCTGCCCTGATCAACGCCGGCGTGTCGATGGTGCGCTCCCTAACCATTATGGAGGAGCAGACCGGCAACCCCAAGCTCAAGAAATACCTGCGGGCGATTCGAGCGGAAGTGGAGGCGGGGAAGAACCTGTCCGATTCCATCCGCCCTTATCCGGATGCCTTTGACGGCCTCTACTGCAGCATGGTGCAGGCGGGGGAGGTGGGCGGTGTGCTCGACGAGGTGCTCAACCGACTGGCCAAGCTGCTGGAGGACATGGATCGCCTGCAGAAGCAGATTAAATCGGCCATGACCTACCCGGCGGTGGTGACCATTTTGGCCGTCTTAATCTTTTTGGGCATGGTGCTGTTCATCTTGCCCACTTTTGAGAGCATCTACAACGACTTGGGGGGGGAGCTGCCCGCCTTTACCCAGTTTTTTATCAACATCAGCAAGTTCCTGCGCACCCCCCAGTACAGCTTAGGCCTGGTGGGCTTTTTGGCGGCGGTCTTTTTTGCTTTCCAGCGCTTTTACCGCACCCCCGCCGGCAAGGAGACCATTGATGCTCTGGCCCTCAAGCTCCCCATTTTCGGCGACCTGATCCAGAAATCGGCGGTGGCCCGTTTTTGCCGCACCTTTGGGGCCCTCACCCGCTCCGGGGTGCCGGTGCTGACTTCTTTGGAGATCGTGCGCGACACTTCCGGCAACCAGGTGGTGGCCAACGCCATCGACGCCGCCCGTCAATCCATCTCAGAGGGGGGGCAGATCGCGCCGGCCCTGGATAAGGCCAAGGTCTTCCCGATCATGGCCATCCAGATGATCAGCGTGGGCGAAGAGACGGGGGAGCTGGATGCCATGTTGATGAAGACGGCGGACTTCTACGAGCTGGAGGTGGAGGAGGCGGTGCGTGCCCTCACCAGCCTGCTGGAGCCGCTGATGATCGTGATCTTGGGCGGGATGGTGGGCTGCATCATCGTGGCCATGTACCTGCCCATGTTCAACGTGTTTGAGCTGGTGAAGTAGCGACTGAATCCCCAGGGCAACCAGAACCCATCGGGAGGAGGAAGGGATCCATGCTGCGGCGGTGGTTGGTGGCCCTGGTGGTGTTTTTGGGAGTGGGGCTGGCGGTCTTGCTTTCGGAACAGCCGACGGGATCCCTGCTGGGGCGGGTGGAGCTGCCGGCAGGGGTGGCGCCGGGGAACGTCCAGGTGATTGCCGCTGGCCCGGTGAGCCGCAGCATCAGCCCGTCTGCGGAGGGCGAGTACCGCCTGGAGCGGCTGCCCGTTGGGGAATACCGGGTGACGGTGCGGGGATCCGGCCTAGAGACGGTCTCCAGCGAGAGACCCGTGCAGGTGCGGGAAGGGGCGATAGCTTCTGCTCCTCTCCTACGCCCGCAGCTTCTGCCCCCCAGCCTCTACCTCTACAGCCCCAGCTCGGTGTTCACGACCGCAGAGCCGGCACGGCTGCAGTGGCGGGCCAGTGGCCTGGGAGCGGTGCAGTTTGCCCTCTACCGCTTTTCCCTGGCTGATTTGGAAGGATCCCCTTTCTTGCGGGATCTGGCCGATGCTGGCTATGGATCCCTGGCTCCGGATTTGTATTCCATCCTGCGAGGAGAGCTGGTGCGCCGTTGGCAGCAGCCACTGGGGGGAGAAGAGCTGACCCGCACCCTGGAGCTGGGGATCCTGCCGCCGGGGGCCTACTGGCTGGAGGCGGAAGGCCAACAGCCGCGGCAGGCGGCGGCACCGCTGCCTTGGTCGGGGGAGTGGCTTTTGGTGAGTGACCTGGGCCTCATCCAGAAACAGGATGCCAGCCAGTTGGTGGTGCAGGCGGTGCATTTGCGGGAATTGCGTCCTCTGCCGGGGATCCAGATCCAAGTTTTCGGGGAGTGGAGGGATCCCCTCATTGCCACCACCGACGAGGAGGGGCTGGCCCGGTTTAGCTTGCCGACAGGGGAGAGATCCTCGCTGGTGGTCTATGGCCACAGCGCCGACAACACGTTGCAGGCTTTGTCCCGCAGCTATGCCTATGGCTGGAACCAGCCCCACCGCATCTACGCCTACACGGATCGTCCCCTCTACCGCCCCGGCCAGACGGTCTATTTTCGCGCCCTGGTGCGGGAGCACGACCGCCTCACCTCGGCAGGCCAGCCGGTGCAAGTAACCCTCACCGCCCCCGACGGCGATGTGCTGGGCGAGCAAACCCTGGCCACCAACGCTTTCGGCAGCGTCCACGGGCAGTTTCAATTGCCGGAGGAAACCCCCCTGGGCAGCTACGGCCTGGAGTGGCGGGTGGCCGGGCCGCAGGGATCCAGCCGCGAGTACACCGCCTTTGAGGTGGGAGCCTACCGCAAACCGGAGTTTGAGGTGAGGGTGGTGCCCGACCGGCCTTGGCTGGTGCGGGGGGGATCCCTGAAGGTACAGGTGGAGGCCGAGTATCTTTTCGGGGCGCCGGTGGCCGCTGCCCAGCTTCGCTACTGGGTTTACAGCAGCCCCGACTGGAGCCTGCGCTACGGGCTGTTGCCTCATTCGGGGGCAGAAGACTATTTTGCCGGCGACCTGGGAGAGGAGCAGGGCTACTACGGCGGCTACGGGGGGCTGGTGGCGGAAGGAGCAGGGGTGACGGATGCCCAGGGGCGGGCGGAGTTTCGCCTGGAGCGCCTGTTGCAGGATCTGGACTGGGAGGAAGACAGCTACTGGGGCCCGCAGGAGGTGCAGCAGTTGCGCATCGAGGTGGAGGTGAGCGATATCAGCCGCCGCAGCGTGACCGGAACGGCACGGGCCTGGGTGACGGCCGGCCAATTTGCCCTCTTTGCCGAGGCCGATCGCCACCTGCCCGCTCCAGGGGATGTCATCACCTACCGGCTGCAAGCCCGCGACTACGACGGCCAACCGGTCAGCACCGCCGGGGAGCTGAGCCTGGAGCGCTGGCGCTGGGATCCCCAGAGCAGCGTCTACCGACGGCAAGCCACTCTGCTGCGGCAATCTTTTCAGGTTGTCAACGGCGAGGGCAGCCTGGTTCTGCGCCTGCCCGCCGACCTGGAGCCGGGAGACTACCGGGTGCGGCTGACGGCCCAGGATCCTCGTCGCTACCGCGTGCAGGAGGTAGACCATCTCTGGGTGGTGGAGCCGGGCAACCCCCTGCCCAGTTGGGGATCCCTGCCCAGCCTGGAGGTGGTGGCGGATCGCCAGATCTACGAAGTGGGGGAAGAGGCCCAGCTCCTGATCGTCTCGCCGCTGCCGGATCTGCCGGTGCTGGTGGGTCTGGAGGGATCCCGGCTGCACCAGGTACAGGTGCTGCGCCTGCAGGGGCATACGGCCACCCTGCGCCTGCCCATCCGGGAGGAGTATCGCCCCAACCTCTACGTCACCGCCACCGTCCTCGGCCCGGAGCGGCGGCTGTACCAGAACGAGGCTCTGCTGCGGGTCTCGCCGTTGGATCGCTTTTTGCAGGTGGAGCTGCAGACGGATAAGCCCACTTATCAACCAGGGGAGACGGCCCAAATTCAAATCCGCACCCGCAACGCCCAAGGGCAGCCGGTCAGCGCCGAGGTGGGGTTGGGGATCGTGGACAACGCCCTCTACCTGCTGCGACCCGACTTCACCCCCGATATCCGCCGCTTCTTCTACGGGCGCCAGGACAACCAAGTTACCACCACCACCTCTTTCCCTCAGCAATACCCCGGTGGTGCCGACAAGCTGGCCGGCCAGGTGCGGGAAGACTTTCGCGATACCGCCGCCTGGTTCCCGGATTTGGTGACCGATGCCGATGGCTTAGCCCAGGTCCAGGTGCGCTGGCCGGACAACCTGACTACCTGGCGCTTGACCGCCCGCGCCGCCACCGCCGACACCCAGGTGGGCTCCGCCCTAGCCACCGTCGCTGTCAGCAAAGACCTCTTGGTGCGCCTGGCCACCCCCCGCTTTTTCCGGGTGGGGGATCGGCTCACCTTGGCGGCCATCGTGCAAAACCGCACCGGTCAAGCCCAAGCAGTGGAAGTGGGGCTGGAAGTGCCCGGAAACCTAGAAGTGCAGGGCCCCCAACGGCAACGCCTGACCGTGCCCGCCCAAGGGGCGGAGCGGGTGGAATGGCCGCTGCAGGTGCTGGGGGCCGGCGATAGCCCTGTGCGGGTTTGGGCGCAAGGGGAGGGGCTGCAGGATGCGCTGCAACTGCGGATCCCCAGCCAGCCCTTGGGAGCAGTACACCGCTTCTTCCAAACGGGGCGGCTGCAGGCGAACAGCCTTGAGCTGCCTTTGGATTGGCCGGCCACTTGGGTGCCGGGATCCCGACACCTGCATCTGGAACTGGCCGCCAGCCCGGCAGCGGAGCTTTTGGGGCCGTTGGACTATCTCGTCCAGTTCCCCTACGGATGCACCGAGCAGACCTTGAGCCGCTTTTTGCCCGCCTTGGCGGTGGCCCAGGCCAGCAAGCAGTTGGGCTTGAACCTGCGCTCGCCCACCCTGGAGCGGCTGCCGCGGGTGGTTCGAGCCGGCCTGCAGCGGCTGGAGGACTCCCAGAACTATGACGGCGGCTGGGGCTGGTGGGCCTACGACACCAGCAACCCCTACCTGACCGCCTACATCCTGCAGGGCTATCATCTCGCCCAGGCCGCTGGCTATGCCCTCAAGGAGTGGCGGGTGCAGCGGGCTTTGGAGTACCTGGCTGGGCAGCAGTTCCAACCCCTCTCCCCCGATCTGCGGGCCTTTGTGGCCTACAGCCTGGCCCTCTGGGATCCGGCGCTGGTGACTGCTGAGCTGCCGCCGCCGCCGCAGCTTTCCACCTTTGGCCTGGCCTACCGCGGGCTGGCCGCCCTGCAACAGGGCCAGCGGGATCCCGCCCAAGCGGCTCTGGATGAGGTTCTAGAGCGGCGGCAAAGGGATCCCCAGGGGCGCTGGTTTCTTCCTGCCGCCTCCGCCCCGCCGACCGGGGAGCGCTCCACCTACGACGACCTGGAGGTGGCCGGGCCCCTCTTGCAACTGGCCGTGCGCCTCCAGGATGGCCGCGCCGGCGAGATCGCCACCGCCCTTCTCCAGCAGCGGCAGGACAACCGCTGGCGCACCACCAAAGCCACCGCCGATGCCCTCCTGGGCCTGGTGGCCTACTACCAAGCCCAGCAACAGCAACAGCCCGACCCCGGCCAGGTGCGGGTGTTGGAGGAGGTGAGCGGAGCTGAACTGGCACGTTGGCAGGCCGGCGCTGCGGATCCCCGCCAGGTGCTGGACTGGGACGACGCCGAAGTGAGCACCCTGCGCCGCCTGCGCTTAGAAAAATCCGGACCCGGCCCCCTCTACTACAGCTTGAGGGGAGAAGCTTTTGTTCCCAACCCTCTGCCCTCTCAAAGCCAAGGCTTTGCCATTAGCCGCAGCTACTTCCGCCTACAGCCCCAACCCCAAGCCAACGGAGAGATCCGCTACCGAGAACAGCTCCTGCGCCCCGGCGAGGCGGTGCGCGCCGGCGAGGTGCTCCTGGCCCGGTTGACGGTGGAAGCTGAGCGGGATAGCCACTATGTGGTGATCGAGGATCCCTTGCCCAGCGGCGCCGAGATCACCTCCCAGGATCCGCGGCTGCTCACCGGCTCGGCCCCCGACTACTGGTGGGACTGGTTTTGGACCCATCAAGAAAACCGAGACGACCGCGTGGCCTTCTTCAGCACCGAGCTCAGGCAGGGCCGCCACGAGTTCGTCTACCTCTTCCGTCCAGAGATCCCCGGCCAGTTCCAGGTGGCCCCTGCCCTTGTCCAGGAGATGTACGATCCCAGCCGCTATGGCCGCAGCGCCGGCCAGGCGCTCAAAGTCCTGCCCTGAGCCTGGCGGCAAGGGATCCTGAGGCAGCAAGCTACAGCAAGAGGCGACAACCAATCCCCAAGAGCGGGCAGAAGAGCAGGGCTGGGGATGAGATAGTAGAGGGGCAAGCAGAGTTTCGGCAGCTTATGACCCTCCGCACCGTGGCCACCATCCCTTTTCCTGACCAAAAGCCGGGCACCTCCGGCCTGCGCAAGCCGGTGCAGGTGTTCCAGCAGCCCCACTACCTGGAGAACTTTGTCCAGTCCATCTTTGACGTCCTCGAGGGATCCGCTGGCCAAACCCTGGTGGTGGGCGGAGACGGGCGCTACTACAACCGGGAAGCCATCCAGATCCTGCTCAAGATGGCAGCAGCCAACGGCATCGGGCGGGTGCTGCTGGGCCAGGGCGGGATCCTCTCCACGCCGGCAGTCTCCCACCTTATCCGCAAATACGGGGCCTACGGCGGCATTATCCTCTCGGCCAGCCACAACCCCGGCGGCCCCCAGGGAGACTTTGGCATCAAGTACAACATCGGCAACGGCGGCCCTGCCCCGGAGAAGGTGACCGAGGCCATCTACGCCCGCACCCAGCAGATTCGGGAGTACCGCATCCTAGAAGCCCCAGATGTGGATCTAGACCGCTTGGGAGAGCAGCGGCTGGGATCCCTGACGCTTTCCGTCATCGACCCGGTGGCCGACTATCTGGCCCTGATGCAGCGCCTGTTTGATTTTGACGCCATCCGCGATTACCTGGCCTCTGGGATCCGCATCGCCTTCGACGCCATGCACGCCGTCACCGGCCCCTATGCCCGCACCATCCTGGAAGAGTGCCTGGGGGCGGCGCCGGGCAGCGTCCTCAACGGCCAGCCCCTGCCGGACTTTGGCGGCAGCCACCCCGATCCCAACTTGGTGCATGCCCGCGCCCTGGTGGAGCTGCTGTTTCGGGAGGATGGCCCGGATTTCGGCGCCGCCTCTGATGGTGATGGGGATCGCAATATGATCCTGGGCCGCCAGTTCTACGTAACTCCCAGCGACAGTTTGGCCGTGCTGGCGGCCAACGCCCAGCGAGTGCCCGGCTACCGGGAGGGACTGGCCGGGATCGCCCGCTCCATGCCCACCAGCCAGGCAGCAGACCGGGTGGCAGCCAAGCTGGGGATCCCCTGCTATGAGACTCCTACCGGCTGGAAATTTTTCGGCAACCTCCTGGATGCCGGCAAAGTGACCCTCTGCGGCGAGGAGAGCTTCGGCACCGGCTCCAACCATATCCGCGAAAAAGATGGCCTCTGGGCTGTCCTCTTTTGGCTGAACATCCTTGCTGTGCGACGGCAGTCGGTGCGGCAGATTGTGGAAGAGCACTGGCGCACCTACGGGCGTAACTTCTACTCCCGCCACGACTACGAGGGGCTGCCGGTGGAGGTGGCCGAGGAGCTGATGGAGCACTTGCGGCGCTCCGTGACAAGCTGGGTGGGGCAGCGCTTTGGCTCCCAGACGGTGGCCTATGCCGATGACTTCAGCTACACGGATCCGGTGGACGGCAGCATCAGCCACAACCAAGGGATCCGCATTGGCTTTGAGGATGGCTCCCGCATCGTCTACCGCCTCTCCGGCACCGGCACCCACGGGGCCACTCTGCGGGTGTACTTGGAGCGATTTGAGCCGGATCCCAGCCGGCATGGCCTGGATCCCCAGGTGGCCCTAGCCGAGCTAATCCAACTGGCGGATCACTTCGCCCAGATCCGCGCTCGCACCGGTCGGCAGCAGCCGGATGTGGTTACCTGAGAGTCTTGCCGAGAAGCCAGATCTCCTCGGAGAAAGGGATTGGGGGCGATGGCCCGCAGAGAAGGACACTCAGAGTCGCGCTAGGATGAGGAGGTAGGGACCCACATTTTTCTGGCTGTGTTCACTGCTCCTCCTGCTAGTTTGGCAGCCGATTCCATTGCCCCTTTTGCTCCCCAAACCTGGAGCTGGCGGGGTCACGCCATTCGCTACGTCGTCCAGGGATCCGGCTCCCCGCTGGTTTTGGTGCATGGCTTTGGGGCCTCCATTGGCCACTGGCGGCACAACATCCCCGTGCTAGCAACGGCGGGATACCGGGTCTATGCTTTGGATTTGCTGGGGTTTGGCGGCTCGGCCAAGCCAGCTCTTGCCTACAGCCTAGAACTGTGGGCCGAGCTGCTAGCAGATTTTTGGCAGCAGCACGTGCGGCAGCCGGCAGTGTTTATTGGCAATTCCATCGGCGCCCTACTTAGCCTGCTCATGGCCGCCCAGCACCCACAACTGACTGCAGGGGCAGTGCTGCTTAACTGTGCCGGCGGCCTGAACCATCGCTCCCACGAGCTCAGCCCGATGGCCCGCGTTTTCATGGCCACCTTCACTGCTCTGGTGGCCTCGCCAGTCACGGGGCCACTGCTGTTTAATTGGCTGCGGCAGCGGCAGCGGATCCGCGCCACCTTAGAACAGGTGTACTGCAACCCTGCGGCCATCACTGACGAGCTGGTGGAGATCCTCTACGCCCCTTCCTGTGACGTGGGAGCGCAGCAGGTGTTTGCGGCGATTCTCACCGCTCCCCCTGGCCCCACCCCCGAAGCGCTGCTGCCCCAGGTGCGCTGCCCGCTGCTGGTGATCTGGGGCGAACGGGATCCCTGGACACCTATTGAACGGGGCCGCGGCTTTCAAAACCATGTGCAGGGGATCGACTACCAATTTTTCCCTCTTCCCGAGACGGGCCATTGTCCCCATGACGAGCGCCCAGAGATTGTCAACCCCTTGATTTTGAGCTGGCTACCCAAAGCCTTTGCCACGGCTTAGCCTTTCTTGGAGGCTTGGGTAGTTCTTTTGCCCAGGCCCAGCCACCTGCGCACCCTGTCTATCCAGCTCTGAAGGGGCGAAGGCTGGGGCCGGACTGCCACCTGAATGGGCTCGTCTTGAAACTCTTTGTCCTTGAGGCGAAAGCCAAACTCCAGCTCGTCTTTGACTTTGCTAAGACGGGGAAAGAGGCGGACGGCTGCTTTTTTGAGCTCTTCCTCGTTTTGGAAGATGGCCTGATGGATGGCGCTGGAGCGACTGACCGCCAGGGATCCCACGGGTAGCCAGGGGTTGGGTTTGCCGGGCTCAGCTTGGCGGCGCCGGGCAAAAATGGCGAACTCCGGCATCCCCTTGGCTTTCAGCTCATCGTAGCGTTTGGCGGCTTCCTTGCGCTTAGCCGTGTTGGCCTTGGCCGGTTTTTTCTCTGGCTTGGATTGGCTGAAACCCTTGGTCTGACTCATACTCCGGTAGGGCAACGGTGGATCCCCATAGCTTAGCGCAGAACGACTCCCGCTTGGCCGGGGATCCCTGCTCCCACCCGCGGGAAGACAGCATGCATGGCATGCTATACTTACAAAGCTTTGGATTGACCTCGGGATGTAGCGCAGCTTGGTAGCGCACTTCGTTCGGGACGAAGGGGTCGCAGGTTCGAATCCTGTCATCCCGATGGGGGTTAGCCCTCAGCAGTTGCTGGAGGCAGTAGGTGCTGGAGGCAGTAGGTGCTGGAGACAGGCAGCACCATTGATGCGAAGTTGTTGCCCCAGCCGCAGCAAGCGGTGGAGGACTTCGCCAGGGATCCCAGGGCCACTGCGGAGCACCTCTAATCGCTGCCGCTCTAGCCGCAGTAGGTAGAGCTCTTGGAGGCGATCCAGGCGGATAGGCAGGTTGAGATCGGCAGCTAGGCGCAGCCACTCTTCTAGGTTGTGGAGCTGTTCGCTGAGAGTTTCCGAGTCGGCTGCCTGGGCCAACTGCCACATCCCCCGCTGCAAGAGCCGATCCAAAACCCGGGCCGCCTCTTCCCGCCGCAACTGGCACCCCAACTGCTCCGCCTCGCGGGCAATGGCCCGCAACTCCAGCAGGTGATCCCGCTTGCCCTCTTCCACTTCCATCGCCCGCAAGCCGCTCAACAGGCGCTGGTTGAGGGTGATCTGCGCGGCAGCCAACAGCTCTTCCGGGAGTGGCAGGCCATCGGCCCGAAAAGCCATCAAAACCCCGTAGTTTTCCAGGTAGGTTTGGCGGTAGAGCTGGGCTAGGCGATCCAGGGTATCCTGGGTTAACCAGCGCAGCATCTGCTGCCGGTCTTCCTCCGTCAAAGCGTTGAGGTCAAAGGTTTCCGGGCCAAACAGCTCCTGCAGGGTCAGGATCACCTGGATGCGGCTGTGGGCTCCAGACAGCAGGCGGGCTTTCAACTGCTCATAGCTGCGCCGCCCCGTAAACGGCTTGACGCCACATTGAAAGTCCCAGCCGCCCAGATGGAGGAGAGCGTAGATGAGGTCATGCTCCTCAAAGGTGGTGGGAAAAGAGAGCTTCACTCGCCCAACCAGCAGGGTGGATCCCCCTATAGCCAGGCGCTCCTGATCCACTGGCTCCAGCATATATCCGGGAGCTCGGGGCATGCTGTTGAACAGGGAAAGCATGGCGTGCTGAGCCACCAGCCGCTGCGGGCTAACTAGGCAGGGGCGCACCAGCGCCTGGTAAACGCCTCGGCCATCTTTGTAGAGCTCGAGGTTGCTGGGGGCTTTGCTCAAGCGGCGCAGAAATTCTTCTTCCAGATCCACATCCGCCACTGCTGCCGCCAGCTCGATGGCCCGCGCCGCGTAGCGCAGGATCTGCACTCCCTCAGGACGGGACAGCTCCTCAAAAAACCAGCCGCAACTGGTAAACATCAATTGGCCGTAGCGCTGCATCTCCAACAGGCGCAGCACTTGCACCCGGTCTTCGGCAGTGAGGCGGTGGCTCTGGTGCTCCTGCAAAAACGCCTCGCAGCGCTCCCGATCCAAGATCACCTCGATGTAGCGATCCCGGGCCAGCCAGGGATCCCGCAGGTAGGCCTTGGCCTCCGTTTCGTAGATCTCGGCCAACTGATCCCGCAGCCAGTTGAGGGCCTCCCGCAGCGGTTGCCGCCAGCGCTGGTGCCAGCCTGGAACTGCCCCACAGCCGCAGTCGCGCGACCACCGTCCCACCCCGTGGGCGCAGCTCCAGGCCGTAACTGGCTTGAGTTGCACCTCCCAAGTGGGGGGATGGTAGCTGAGGAAGTGGCCGTAGTTGCCCACCTGCCAGCCCCGCCGGGGAAACTCTTCGCAAAAGGCATAGGCCAGCGTGCGCTCCACGCCGCGCTTGTGGTGGCCAAAGGTCTCGCCATCGGTAGCACAGTTAATCAGATAGGGTTCCCCTTCTCTGTCAGGGCGGATGGCCAGCCGGAGCCGCTCTGCCAGCGACTGGGTGCTGTAGACAATATCGCCAAAGCCGAGATCCCGGGAGATAGGGCCGTCAAAAAAGAAAATGTCCAGGTAGCCGCTGCGATCCGGGGTAAAGCAGCGGTAGGGCCGGCTGGGATCGATCTGGCCCTGGCTGACATCGATCCATTCCGTTTGACCCAAAGGACGAATGCGCTGCGCCTGGCTGGGGGCGAGGATGACGAAACGGATCCCGCAGTCGACTAAGGCTGCAACTGTTGCTGCATCGATGGCAGTTTCCGCCAGCCACATGCCTTCGGGGAAGCGGCCAAAGCGATGCTGGAAATCGGCGATCCCCCAGCGGATCTGGGTGTACTTGTCCCGCTCGTTGGCCAGGGGCAGGATGACGTGGTTGTAGACCTGGGCAATGGCATTGCCATGTCCCTCCAGCCGCTCGGCGCTGAGGCGGTCGGCAGTCAAGATGCGTTGGTACACTTCAACGTCGTGCTCCTCCAACCAGGAGAGGAGAGTGGGGCCAAAGTTAAAACTCAAGAATTCGTAGTTATTGACAATGCGCACCACCCGCCCCTGATCGTCCAGGATGCGGGCAAAGGCGTTGGGACGATAACACTCCGCTAAAATGCGCTCGTTCCAGTCGTGGAAGGGGCTGGCGCTGGGCTGACGTTCAACGCGGTTCAACCAGGGATCCTCCCGCGGCGGCTGGTAGAAATGACCGTGCAACACCACGTAGGGGACGGTGGTGGTAGCTCGCGGAGGCGGAGAGCTAGCATCGGTTAGAAAGGGAGCCGGATCCCCTTGCCCTGATTGGGCCGCCGGCTCAGGGGGATTTTGGGAGCCACTCGGCAGCATGAGACCCTACTCCTTGCCCGCCCTCGGAGCTTCAGTTCTGGGGAAACGGGCCGCTAGTTAACCTAAGTTCATATCCATACGTTACAGCGATCCCCGATCTGCGACTGTCAACGTAAAGGATTTGGACAAAAATTTGACAGCGAATAACTATCGCTTAGCAATCTTCTTGCGCTCCCCCCGCGGGGACTCTCGAGCAGGCCTGAAGATCACTCATCTCACTGCCACTCGGAGTAACAAGCTATACAAGGAGCCTCGCTGATGTCTCCAAGGTTCCATCCTGGTGGCCAGCGGTTGGAAGTTTTTCAAGGACATGGATTTTGAGGACAGCCTCCAGCTACAGGTGGCTGCGAAGCTTGTAGCTTTCCAGGGTGTTGGCCAGCAGCATCGTCACCGTCATCGGCCCCACGCCGCCCGGCACAGGCGTGATGGCAGCGGCCCGCTCTTTAACCGCTTCGTAGTCCACATCCCCCACCAACTGCTCAGCTCCGTCAGGGCCTTGGATACGGTTGATGCCTACATCGACCACCACGGCCCCCGGCTTCACCATTTCTGCCTTGAGCAAGCGAGGGCGCCCCACGGCCATGACTACAATGTCGGCACTGCGGGTTACTTCGGCCAGGTTGGGTGTACGGGAGTGGGCCATGGTAACCGTGGCGTCGGCAGCCAACAACATCAAGCTCAAGGGCTTGCCCACCAGGAGGCTGCGACCGACCACTACGGCTTTTTGCCCGGCAAGCGGGATCCCTTCTGCCTCCAGCAGGCGCATCACGCCCAGGGGGGTACAACTGCGCAGGCCGGGCTCGCCGCGCACTAGCCGGCCCAAGTTGAGGGGGTGTAGCCCGTCCACATCTTTGGCAGGATCGATGGCCAGAAGGGGCGGGATGGGATCCCAGCCGGGGGGCAAGGGCAGTTGCACAAGGATGCCGTCCACCCGCTCGTCCTGGTTGAGTTGGGCGATGGCGTCGAGCAGATGGGCGGGGGAGTCTTGGGCGGAAAAATGGCGGCCAAAGGAGGCGATGCCCACCCGCTCACAGGCCCGCTCTTTGCCGCGCACGTAAGCCGCACTGGCGGGATCCTCTCCAACCCGCAGCACCGCCAATCCCGGCGGACGCCCCACCCGCGGCAGCCAAGCCTGCACTTGGGCGGCCATCTCCGCTTGCAGGCGAGCAGCCAGGGCTTTGCCATCCAAGGTCTTGGCGGACATAGAGGGCGCCCCAAAGGATCTTGACAACTTGACCATCTTCAGGGGCACCGCCCCCTTCGTCAAGCCTTGCCCCCGTTGAGCAACAGCAGCAGGGGCACCTGGGGCCTTTGCCCAGTTTCTTGGACTGCCCCATTCCCCCCGGCTCTAGAACTCGCGCAGCTCTTCTTCGCCAGGGCCTAACTCCTCAATGAGGATCTCCACCTGCTGCCGTTTTTGCTCCAAAAACTGGGCGCAGCGCTTTAGGGTCTGGGCGGCCTGCTGGAAGCGCTCCACCACTTCCTCCAGATCCAGCTCCCCCGATTCAATCTGGGCAATCAAACTTTCCACTTCGGCAATGGCCGCTTCGTAGCGCCAGGGATCCTCACGTTTGCGGCGGCTCATGGCTCTCCTCCACTCGGGCCCAGAGGCTTCCCGAGGCCAGTTGTATCCTCAGCCGGGTCTGCGGCGGTAGGTGGTGGGTGCGAACCAGGGATCCCCGTTCGTCCCGCACCAGGGCATAGCCCCGCCTGAGGACGGCGGCAGGGTCGAGGGCTTGCAGGTGCTCCTGGAGGGCCTGTTGGCGCTGTTGCTGCTGCTGAAGGTGATGGCGCACGGCCTGGACAAGGTGCTGCTGTCGTTGGGCTAGGCGCTCCTGCGCCTGTTGCAGCAGCCGCTCCGGATGGATTTGGGCGAGATGGCGCTGGGTGTGCTGGAAGCGCCGCTGTGCCCTCTCCAAAGCCTGCAGCGTGCGTTCGATCAACTTCTGGCGCAACTGGGATCCCTGGCGCTGCAATTCCCGCAGATCGGGCACGATCCGCTCGGCCGCCGCTGTGGGGGTGTGGGCCGCGTAGTCGGCCGCGTAGTCCGCCAAGGTCTCGTCCCGCTGGTGGCCGATCCCCGTCACCACCGGAATAGGGCACTCGGCAATGGCCCGCACCACCCGCTCATCGTTAAAGCAAGCCAAATCCTCGCCAGCTCCACCCCCCCGGGCAATCAGCAGCACTTCCGCCCGCCCATCCCGTGCCACCCGGCGAATGGCCCGCACGATCGACTCCGGGGCCGCTTCCCCTTGCACCTGGGCCGGCGAAAACAGCACCCGCAGCCCGGGGTAGCGCTGGTTGAGGGTGCGGCGGATATCGCCCCAGCCGGCGGCGTCGGGAGAGCTGACGACGGCAATGCACTGAGGGTGGGTAGGTAGAGGCCGCTGGTTGTCGAACAGGCCCTCGGCAGCCAGGCGGGCCTTGAGCTGCTGCAAGCGCCACGCCAACAGCCCCTCGCCCGCCGGCAGCAGTTGCCAGATAACAAGGCGGTAGTAGCTGCCGCCGCTGTAGATGCCGATTTGCCCCAGCGCAAGCACCTGTTGCCCCACTTCTGGCCAGAAGCTGAGCCGGGAAGTTTGGCTCCGCCAGATCACCCCCTTGAGGATGTCGCCGCTTTCCGGATCCACCAAGGTCAGAAACAGGTGGCCGTTGCGGTTGCGCTGGCAACTGGAGATTTCTCCGACCACCCACAGCCTGGCCAAGTAGGGATCCCCGGCCAGCAGCGACTTCAAGTAGCCGGACACTCCCCCCACCGAGAGCAGGGGGACTTCCTCGGCAGGAAAGGATTCTGTCCCGAATTCCAGGCCATCAAAGGCCAGAGCCATTGCTTGCGGCTCCAGATCGCGCATACGGCGCTTCCCCATGGGAATGCTCGGGATCCCATCTAGAATAGGCGACGACGGGGCGAGAGAGGAGGTGAGCTGCGGTGACCTTCGCCCATTGGCTGGGGCTGGCAGCGCTGCTGGGCCTGTTGGTTCTGCTCTGGCAGATCCGGCAGATCCTGCTATTGGTGTTTGCGGCCATCGTCTTGGCAGTAGCTTTGGACACCCTGGCTCAGATCCCGCAGCGCTACGGTTTTCGCCGTGGCCCCTCGCTCCTCATCACCGGCTTGACGGTTCTGGTGGGGGCGATTCTGGTGGGGCTGATCGTAGTGCCTCCCCTGGCGGATCAGTTGCGGCGGCTGTTTACCGATGGGGTGCCCGCTGGGATCGTGCAGGCGCAGCGGCTATTTGAGAACCTCATCCTCTCGTTGCCGACGGATATCGAGCTGCCGACGCTGCGGGAGTTGGCCAATAGTCTTGTGCCCCAGGCCACTGAGTTGGTGCGCCAGGTGCGGGACTTTTTCTCCCAGTCCTTCACCGCCTTCTTTGCCACCCTGCTCAACTTGCTGTTTGTCATCATCCTCACCATCCTATTGTTGGTGGATCCTCAAGCCTACAGCCGCGCCTTTGTCTCGGTTTTCCCCGCCTTTTACCGCCCCCGCGTCCGCTATATCCTCAAGCGCTGCGAGCTGGCGCTGCGAGGGTGGCTGGTGGGGATCCTCTTCACTAGCAGTCTGGTAATGCTGCTAAGCGGCATTGGGCTGTGGATTTTGGGCGTGCCTTTAACCTTGGCCAATGCCGTGCTGGCGGGACTGTTTAATTTCATCCCCAACATCGGCCCCACCTTGAGCGTGGTCGCCCCCATGCTGGTGGCCCTCACCGATGCCCCCTGGAAATCGCTGGCGGTGCTGGGGCTCTACATCTTCATCCAGCAGTTGGAAAGCAGCGTCTTCACCCCCATCGTCATGTCGCGGCAGGTGTCGCTTTTGCCGGCTCTGACTTTGGTGGCCCAAGTTACCTCGGCCTTTTTCTTTGGAGTACTGGGCCTGTTTTTGGCTGTGCCCTTGGCGGCCATCCTGCAGGTGTGGATCCAGGAGGTGCTGATTCGGGATGTGTTGGATCCTTGGCAGGGATCCCGGGCCCGCACCTTGCCCCTGGCCAAGGGAGATGGGATCCCGACTCCCCAGGAGAAGCCGAAGCCTCTGCAGCCAGGGAACGAGAACACCATCCCGCTGCCGTGAGGGTAGAGAAGTTGCGGGAGCCGCGGGAAACGTAATCCTCCTTCACATTTCTTCCACAACTGCAGAGGCGCTTCTATAGTGAGGATCCCGTCTCCATCCGTTCAAGGATCGGAACCGCCATGTCCCACTTCACCACCTTGCAAGTGCAAATCAAGGATGCCGACCTGCTGGAAGAGACCCTCAAGGAATTGGGCTACACCGTGGAGCGGAACGCCAGCCTGCGCGGCTACCTCTGGAACCGCACTCGCGCCGATCTGGTGATCCGGCAAAAGAACGGCTTTGACATCGGCTTTCGCCGCAACGGGGATCACTACGAGCTTGTGGTGGATCTGTGGGGGGCGGGCATCGATCCCCAGACTTTCCTAGAGCCGATTTTGCAGCGCTACGCCCACAAGAGCTTGCTGCGCTCTGCCCGGCAGCAGGGCTTCGCCATCGAGGCGGAGGAGCGCCTAGAGGATGGCACCATCCGCGTAGTGGTGGGGCGCTGGGTATAACCAGGCCCATTGGCCTCCACCCATGCTCGGCAACTCCCGACCTGCAGTGGGCACAGGTGAGGGATCCCGGCCCCGCCCCTGGGATCTGGTGCTGGGAGGACAAGTGGCAGCCGGCGGTGCACCGATCCACGCCCTGGTCTTGGGGGGGCTTGAGGGGGCGCGGCGACGGCTCACCCAGGGCGACGAGGTGGTACGTCTGGCCACCTTGCCCCAGTTGCTGCAGTACGGGCCGGCAGGTCTGGCCGAACTCATCGAAGCACTGGCTGGCAACACCTCCTGGGCGGTGCGCCTGGCAGCGTGGCGGCTCCTCTCCCAGCTCGAGCAGCCGGAGGCAGAGGAAGCCTGTCGCACCTACAGCCCCTTTCGCCCAGTGGGAGGTGCGCAGGGGGTCATCGTGGCCTATCGGCGCGGGGAGCGGGATTTTGCCTACGCCGACCTGGAGGGAGGGGATCTGCAAGAGGCACGGCTGGGAGGTGCCAACTTCTACGAAGCTAACTTGAGAAAGGCCAACCTGCGCCTTTGCAACTTCAACGGCGCCCACCTGCGCCAGGCGGATCTGCGCCAGGCCAATTTGCAGGGAGCCAAGCTAAGCGGCGCTGTCCTCGAAGGGGCAGATCTGCGGGGAGCCGACCTGAGGGGGGTAAAAGTCAGCGGCACCAGCCTGCGGGGATCCCAGCTTTCTGAGACAACCCGGCTGGAGGAGCGGCTGCGCCACATCTGGCAGTTGCAGAACTGGGGAGGAGAGGGGCAGGATCTCTGTGGCCAAGACCTGAGCAAGGCCGACTTGAGGGGGCTGGTGCTGCGCCAGATCCGGCTGCGGGGGGCCGACCTCAGCCGCGTGGATCTGCGCGGATCCAACCTAGAGGGAGCAGACTTGCGGGGAGCCAACTTGCAGCGGGCGGATCTGCGGGAGGCCAACTTGCAAAATGCCGACCTGGAAGGAGCCAATCTCAGCGGCGCCGAGCTGCGTCAGGCCCAGTTCCAGGGGGCCAACCTGCGCCGGGCCGATGTCAGCCGCGCCAACCTCGCCCAGGCCAACCTGGAAGGCGCCCAGATCGAGGGCCTCAAGCACAGCGGATCCCAGATTGCCGGCCTGATCTTCCCCGACGGCACCCCCCTCAAGCCCTGGTGGTGGTAACAAGATACCTGCCGCTTGAGCAAGACTAACCCAACGCCGGATGATGCCAACTTTTGCTCAACGCTTCCTCGCTGCTGGGTAATCTCCCTGGGCTTATTCAACAACAGGTTTGTCACATCGATCCCTAACTCCCCTCTCCCTCAGGGAGAGGGGTTGGGGGTGAGGGGTGCCCCTCAGGGAGAGTATCTAATGGTCATGGGCAAAATGCTGCAGCTCTACCTAGGCCCGCCCTTGTCAACCCTCACCCCATCTCCCAAATCCAAAGGAATCCCAAGATCCCCAAGCCTACGCCCCAACCTGGCTCACCATGGGAGTAGAGATACCTAGGGGGTACGGCTATGGTTTTGGCAGAACAGCTCTCGACAAAACCGCTGACCGACGACGAACTGCGCAAAATGGACGCCTACTGGCGGGCCGCCAACTACCTGTCGGTGGGGCAGATTTACCTGATGGACAACCCGCTGCTGCGGGAACCCCTCAAGCTAGAGCATGTGAAGCCGCGCCTGCTGGGGCACTGGGGCACCACACCGGGGCTGAATTTTATCTACGTGCATCTCAACCGCATCATCAAGCGGGAAAACCTCAACATCCTCTACATTACCGGCCCCGGCCATGGTGGCCCCGCTCTGGTGGCCAACACGTACCTGGAGGGCACCTACAGCGAGGTATACCCCAACATCAGCCAAGACGCTGAGGGCATGCGCAAGCTCTTCAAGCAGTTCTCCTTCCCCGGCGGCGTGCCCAGCCACGTGGCCCCGGAAACCCCCGGCTCCATCCATGAGGGGGGAGAGCTGGGCTATGCTCTAGCCCACGCCTTTGGGGCAGCCTTCGACAACCCCGATCTGCTGGTGGCCTGTGTAGTCGGGGATGGAGAAGCCGAGACTGGCCCTCTGGCTGCCTCTTGGCACTCCAACAAGTTCCTCAACCCCATCCACGATGGGGCGGTGCTGCCGATTCTGCACCTCAATGGCTACAAGATCGCCAACCCGACGATCCTGGCCCGCCTCAGCCGTGAAGAGCTGCAAAGCCTCTTTGTGGGCTATGGCTACAAGCCCTACTTTGTCGAAGGCTCCGAGCCAGCCCAGATGCACCAGTTGATGGCCGCCACTTTGGACACGGTGATCCACGAGATTCAAGAAATCCAGCAGCACGCCCGCAGCAAAGGGGATCCTACCCGTCCGCAGTGGCCGATGATCATCCTGCGCACCCCCAAAGGCTGGACGGGCCCCAAAGAGGTGGACGGCAAAAAAGTAGAGGATTTCTGGCGCTCCCACCAGGTGCCACTGGCGGATCTGGCCAAGAACCCGGAGCACCTCAAGCTCCTGGAAGAGTGGATGCGCAGCTACAAGCCAGAAGAGCTCTTCGACGAAAACGGCCGTTTGCGGCCCGAGCTGCAAGAGCTGGCCCCCAAAGGGGAAAAACGCATGGGTGCCCTGCCCCACGCCAACGGCGGCCTGCTGACGCGGGAGCTGAAAATGCCGGACTTCCGCAACTACGCCGTAGACGTCCCGCGCCCTGGCACCACGGAGGCCGAGGCCACGAAGGTGCTGGGACAGTTTTTGCGAGATGTAATGAAGCTCAACCCCCACAACTTCCGCCTCTTTGGCCCCGACGAAACTGCCTCCAACCGCCTGAACGCCGTGTTTGAGGCCAGCGACCGCACCTGGGTGGCGCCTATCTACGACTACGACGAGCACCTCTCCCCCGATGGACGGGTGATGGAGATCTTGAGCGAGCACGTCTGTCAGGGCTGGCTGGAGGGCTACCTGTTGACAGGCCGCCACGGCTTGTTCTCCTGCTACGAGGCCTTCATCCACCTGGTGGACTCGATGTTCAACCAACATGCCAAGTGGCTGAAAACCACCCGGCACATCCCTTGGCGGCGGCCCATCCCCTCCCTCAACTACCTGCTCACCTCCCACGTGTGGCGGCAGGATCACAACGGCTTCAGCCACCAGGATCCCGGCTTTTTGGATCACGTGGTCAACAAAAAAGCCGAAATCATCCGCGTCTACCTGCCCCCTGATGCCAACACCCTGCTCTCGGTGGCCGACCACTGCCTGCGCAGCCGCCACTACGTCAATGTTATTGTGGCGGGGAAACAGCCGGCCCTGCAGTATCTGGACATGGATGCTGCCATCAAGCACTGCACCCAGGGCCTGGGGATCTGGGAGTGGGCCAGCAACGACCAGGGCTCGGAGCCGGATGTGGTCATGGCCTGCTGCGGCGATGTGCCGACGATGGAAACCCTGGCGGCGGCGGACTTTTTGCGGCAGCACCTGCCGGATATCAAGATCCGGGTGGTGAACGTGGTGAACCTGATGAAGTTGCAGCCGCCCAGCGAACACCCCCACGGCATCAGCGACAAGGAGTTTGTCAGCATCTTCACCCCCGACAAGCCCATCGTGTTTGCCTTCCACGGCTATCCTTGGCTGATTCACCGCCTCACCTACCGCCGCCCCAACCACCACAACCTACACGTGCGCGGCTACAAGGAGGAAGGCACCACCACCACTCCCTTTGACATGTGCGTCCTCAACCAGGTGGATCGCTTCAACCTGGCCAACGACGTGTTGGAGCGGGTGGAGCGCTTCAAGTACCGGCGGGATCACGTCCAGCAGTTGATTCGGGACAAGCTGGTGGAGCACAAGCAGTACATCTGCAAGTACGGCGAGGATCTGCCGGAGGTGCGCAACTGGAAGTGGCCCTACTAGGGGATCCTTCGCCTCTGGGCCTCCGGCAGGGTAGAGTTTTCTTAGGCTCTCCTGCCGGAGTTTTTTGAGGAGTTGGGCTGGAGGTTAAGGGGGTGAGGAGTTCAGAAAGGGCGGATGCGGATACGCTTCCCGCTCTGGAAGAGGCGGCCTGGGGAGGGATGGCCCTCTCCTGGGTTCTGGGCCTGGCCCTCTCGGCGTTGGTCATCGGGATCCGGCCCCAGGTGGCCGTCCCCTTTGGATTGAGCGTACTGGGATCGGCTATGTTGGGATCCCTGCTTCTCCCAGCCTTGCGGCGCTGGAAGGCAGGGCAGGTCATCCGCGAAGAGGGGCCCCAGTCCCACTACAAAAAAGCGGGCACGCCAACCATGGGTGGCCTTAGCTTTTTGCCCGTAGGGCTGCTGGTAGCTGGCATCGGGAGCGGCTGGGATCCCCAGTGGCTGGCGGTGGCGCTGCTGACTCTGGCCTACACCTTGGTTGGCTGGCTGGACGATTGGCTGGTTATCCGGCAGCGCTCCAACAAGGGGTTGTCCCCCAAGGTGAAGCTGTTGCTCCAAGTTGGGGTTGGCCTGGCTTTTTGCGGCTATCTAGCTTGGCAAGGGATCCCTACCGTTCTCACCCTGCCGGGAATAGGTGCCCTCTCCCTGGGCTGGCTGTTCTGGCCTTTGGCTTTGTTTGTGTTGGTGGGAACCAACAACGCCGTCAACCTCGCCGACGGCATGGACGGTCTGGCGGCAGGGGTGGTGGCCCTCGTCCTGGCAGGGCTGGGGCTGATGGCAGCGGATCCCGTTTTGGCGCTCGTGGCTTTTGCCTTGAGCGGTGCCTGTCTGGGCTTTCTGGTGCACAACCACCACCGGGCCCGCCTGTTTATGGGGGATACCGGATCCCTGGGCTTGGGAGGCGCTCTGGCGGGGCTGGCCCTGCTGGGGGATCAGCTCTGGGCCCTGGCCTGGATGGGCGGGATCTTGGTGGTGGAAGCCCTGTCAGTCATCCTGCAGGTGGGCTACTTCCAGTACACCAAACGCAAAACCGGCCAAGGCAAACGGCTGCTGCGCATGTCTCCCCTCCACCACCATCTGGAGCTGGGGGGCTGGTCGGAGGTGCAGGTGGTGGGGTGCTTCTATGGGCTAACGGCGCTATTGGTGGGGCTGGGCTGGGCCTGGTGGCACTGGGCCGGAGCTTGAGAGGCAGAGGATCCCGGCGGACTGCAGCTCCCACTTCCCGTGCAGGGGCCGAGCTCCCAAGCCGAGTTTGGGACTATCTTCTCCTCTACTCTCCAGCGCCCTCTGAGGAGCCAGAGTGCAATGGCTGTAACTTTTTTGGACTATTTTGAAAAGTTTGAAAGGGTATTTCGGGCCGCCTGCCCGGCTGCCTAAGGCTGCAAGATCATCGACCAAAAGCCGCTCTCTTCATTCCAAAAGGGCGCCAGCGACTCTCCCACCACGTTCGGCCCCCAGTAGCGAGCGGTTCCATCCAAGGTAAAAGCCACCACAATATCTCCGGGGCCGATCTGCAGTGGCTCCTCGCCCAAACTCAGCACCAATCCTTCACTACCCCCTTCTCCGGGCGCAAAGTCCCAGTGGGCCGTTTCTGGGTTGAGCAGCCGTCCGCCGCTGCGCATCAAGATCACCAGCCGAATCGGGTGAGGGGTGCGATTGCCGACTCGAAAGAGTCCTGTGCGGGTGGAGGTGGGGAAGGCAGATTCTGAGGGCAGGGCAGGAGCTATATTCTCTTCAAGGGAGCCTTGTGGGGATTTTAACATCGGCTGGGCTGTCAGCTCCTGAACGGGAGCCAGACCCCAAACCAAAGCGACAGCCAACCCCAGGGATCCCTGGCGCAGCCTGTCCTGCAAAGCTCTGGCCAACAAGGGCTTGCCGGTCAAAAAGAGAGGAGCAACAGCTTGGGCAATGCGCTTAGCAAATGAGAGGGCGGAAATAGACATCAGAGGTACCGCAACCAGGAAGGCTAGGTATCGGCTGGAGACAGAAGCTGAGGGACTCCTACCCCCCAGGAGGGGAGCTCCAGCTGCCGTCAGACGGCGTCGCTCCGGAGGGTGGGAGATTGTTCATTTGCGCTAGCACATCTATTCTCTTCAATATTCTCCCGGAAAGCGAGGGGAAAAACGGCTTCCCTGCCCCCTGCCCAGGTCGGAGCCGGCTGGGATCCCTTCTAGGGGTTGACCGCTCGGCATTGCCAGCCTTGCGGACTGCGCTCGTAGACGGTTCGCAATTGGGGGTAGGTTGCATCCCCCTTGAGCTGGAGGTGATCCACCTCCGTTGGATCCAACAGCAATAGGACAAATGTCGGCGGTGGCAAAGAAGCCTTTTCGGGGGGCAGCTCTCCAACAAAAGCCTCTGGTGGGGCAAGAGGGCCTTTGGGTTCCGGCCAGAACCAGAGCAGCCGTCCTTTTTCCGAGATTTGCTGCCATACCTGTTGCCGCTGCTGCTGCGCCTGGGGATCCGGGTGGTCAGCGGCGATGGCCTCGAGAGTGCCGGCAATGCGAAATTGCTCGCGAGTTTTACAGAAGTACCAGCAGATCTGGGCCAGTGGGCAGTGGGCAATCTGGCAGATCTTCTCGCTGCGGCTGTCCACCGCCAACTGGATGCGGTCGGTATCCCGCAAAAATCCCCGGAAGACCACCGTGCGGTTACGCGGATGCCCCTGGGGATCCACTGTAGCCAGTTGCAAATAGCGTACACCGGGATCGCTGCGGTTGCGGTGCAGGGCCGCCTGGAGCAACATCCGCCAAGAGGGATCCCTGGCTAACGGGTTCATGGGGGTGCCCGCCAAGACTTCAACTAGGGAGGGGGAGGAGCCTCTGATTGCGAGTCTCTGGCGCACCCCGGTGAGGACTCCGGCTGAGTAGCGCGAACGGCATTGGGATCCGGCACAGTTGGGTGAAGAGAATGAAAGGGATGTTCCAGCCAGCCCTCCGTTGCCCCCTCAAAGCGTTCTGGCACCGGCTGCTTCACCGGCAATTTTTGGAGCACCAGAGCGAGATACTCGGTATACCCAGGGAAGCGGACTTCCCGCACCTTATGCCACACCGAGCGCGACATTAGCAGCGTCCGCTCCACGTCCTGGGCTCCCAGCTTGAGCAAAAATTCCTCCCGTTCCGGCTGGTAATCGGTGGAGGCCAAGGCCAAAGCCTGCGGGGGATAGGCTTGGGTGAGCTGGGCCATCTTGGCCATGAGCTCAGGATAGAGCCAGGTGTAAGCGGGGTGAACCGTGAGCTTGGCCACATGCGGCTGCTGCCCCGTCCGATCCAACTTCAGGTTGAAATAGCCAATGGCGGTTTTCCGCTCGGGCTCATAGACACACATCTCCACCCGTTCCGTTTGGCTGATGGCACACTTGGCCCGTTCCAAAAGCCACTCCAGTGGGCTGGTGCGAAAATCGCTCACGTCGCGGTCGTACACCTGGCGCACAGTGGCCGGCATGGATCCCGTATCCAGTTGGTAGATGGCGTAGGCATCGCGGTTGGTCACCGGCACCAAGTTGGGCAGCTTGGGCTCGTGCTGGCTGAGAGCGGCAAGGATCTCGGGTGGAATCGACCAGTAGGTAATCTGAACCAGTGGTTGGAAGCCATTGTGTCGGTAGAGGGCCATCGCCTCCTTGTTGTGGATGTTCACCTCCAAGATCCAGGTGCGAGCCTCGCGAAAGTGCTCCAGGCAGTGCTTGAGCAGCCGGGATCCCACCCCCTGCCGCCGCGCAGAGGGCACCACAGCAATGTGATCCACCCGCCAGGTGCTGCGGGAATGGTTAAAGGGAGAAACTTGAATGACCCCCTGGATTTTGCCTTCCAGCTCCGCCACATGCACCGTAAACATGTGCTGAAAACGGTTGGGAAACAGGCTCAAGGTTTTCAGGGGGCCATACCACTGCCGTAACCGCCGCACTTGGCGACGAATGTCCACCGAGCGGCTGCTGTACTCTTCATCAAAAGCTTGCGCCAAAATCTCCTCCACCGCCTCCAGATCGCCCAGTTGAGCGGGGCGGAGAATCAGTTCGGGAGCCTCCCTAGGAGCTTTGGAATCCGGGTTGGGCTTTGCCGCAGGGTTGTCCATGCCAAAGTGTGGGCGGGAGAACATTCAAAGCATAGCTCAGGATCCCTCTTCCGGAGGTCGTTGCTGCCACAAAAATTCAGGGTGTTGGGCTTTTTGTAGTCGCTTGGCCGCTAGCATCCAGCAAGGCAAAGTTGCTGAAGCTAAAGCACTTCTCAACAACGCCAGCTTCCGTCTCTGTTTGAATGCGCCGCTCCGAGAGAATGTAGTACTTGCCCACCTTGGTGTAGAGATCTTCAAATTGGCTGCGCCCACCCTTTTGCTCGCCAGTCTTGGCGTCGTGATAGACAGAGTCGTAGCGGTGGGAGAGGTAGCCTTCGCCGGTGTCGTGGCTGCTGAAGGTGTGGATGGTCACCACTACTCCATGAATATGCCGATGCACCATGGTTACCTGGTTGTCGCGCACGTGGTAGCGATCCCCTTCGGCTTTGCCACCCACCAGGATCTCCACACTGCCATCGGGTAGGATCTGGCCATAGCGGAAAGTATTGTTCCCGTGGGTCTCGGCAAAGCTGCGGCGCACCCGGTGAATGGCAATCTCCCAAAGTTGATTGTGAATAGCTTTCCGGGCTTCCTCATCCTCCACGCCCGTAACCGTCGCTTTCAGGTCTGCCCCCACTCGCACCTGCCCCACAAAAGTACGCTCCCCATCCCAGTAGGTGACTTCGGCGCTGTAGCCCGGAAAGTCGGGATCCCAGGTGTAGCGATTTTCGTAGGCGGCCCGAAACAACTCTTCGGCAGAAACTTGGGTCGCGGTCATCGGGTGTCTCCTGTCTTACTGGCAAGCGCTTCTCATAGCCATCCATCATACTGCCCCTTGCTGCCAGGCTACTCCCCCAGCCGCCTGCGGCAAGAACCTGCATTTGTTGACATACTCCCTACCGGCTATAGCCTGCTTCCACACAGCGCTAAGACAGGGGTTTTCGCATCGCAAAGAGCTGGCATAGCTGATCCCCCATCCGCCGCTGTAGGATAGAGGCACAGCCACTCGAGCTTCTCTTCCTGCCTCACGCCAAGTTTTGGCCTGCAAGCTTAGTTGCTGCTTTGATCCCCAGAGTATTCTCTGGAAAGAACTTTTCTATCTTTTTGTGGGTGAGGAGGAAGATTGAGAGATTTTTTTGACGATCGCGTCGGTAGGACGGAATCCCTAGCGCCTAACCTGTCGCCGGCCCAGACCAGAGTGGCAGCCCCGCCGGAGATGATGGGGCCGGTGCTGAAAATTGTCGGCAAGCAGACCTTGAGCGGCCACATTCCCATCGGCGGCGCGAAAAACTCGGCTTTGGCTCTCATGGCCGGATCCCTTTTGGCTCCTGCAGCTTGCCGAATTCACAACGTGCCACGCCTGCTGGACATTGAACGCATGGGGCAGATCCTGACCACCCTAGGGGTTAAGGTGTCCCATGTGGGCAATACCCTCGACCTGGATGCCAGCTCCCTCAAAACTTCCCAAGCTCCCTATGAATTGGTCAGCCAGTTACGGGCCAGTTTTTTCATCATCGGGCCACTGTTGGCGCGGCTGGGAGTGGCTAGAGTTCCTCTGCCCGGCGGCTGTGCCATCGGCTCCCGTCCGGTGGATCTGCATGTGCGGGGCCTGCAAGCGTTGGGGGCAACGGTTCAAATCGAGCACGGCGTGGTTCATGCCTATGCCCGCAAGCTGGTGGGAACCCGCATCTACCTGGACTATCCCAGCGTCGGCGCCACTGAAACTCTGATGATGGCCGCTACGCTGGCGGATGGGGAGACGGTCATCGAAAATGCCGCCCAAGAGCCAGAAGTGGCGGATTTGGCCCGTTTCTGTCAGGCAATGGGGGCCCGCATTCGCGGTGTAGGCACTAACACGGTTGTGGTGGTAGGGGTACCGCGCCTGCACGGCACCGAGTACACGGTCATTCCCGACCGCATCGAGGCCAGCACCTACCTCATTGCCGGGGCCATCACCGGCTCCGAACTCACAGTTGGCCCTGTTATTCCGGATCATCTGCGGGCGGTGATCGCCAAGTTGCGTGACATGGGGCTGCGGGTGGAGGAAGAAGGCCCCAACCGGCTGCGCATTGCCCCGGCGCGACTCAGTTCGGGCTGGCTCTGCCAGGCAACCGATATCCAGACCTTGCCCTATCCGGGTTTTCCCACTGATGTGCAGGCGCCGATCATGGCCTTGGCCGCCCTGAGCGAGGGCAGTTGCACCATCGAGGAGACGGTGTTTGAAAACCGGATGCACCACATCCCCGAGCTCAATCGCATGGGGGCAGACATTCGCCTCAAGAACCGGGTCGCCCTCATCCGAGGAGTGCCGTCGCTGTCGGGAGCGCCGGTGGTGGCTACGGACTTGCGGGCGGGGGCAGCTCTAGTGTTGGCCGGCCTGGCGGCTGAGGGCTGCTCTACCATCCACGGCCTCCACTACATCGACCGCGGCTACGAAGCCATCGATGAAAAGCTGCGCAATGTCGGGGCCAAGGTGTATCGCTGTAACCACCCGGCAGGGATCCCGCTCACCCCTCAGCCTGAGCAAGCCGATGGAAAGGGGATCCCATCGCAAAATTGGCCCATTTGAGCAATAGGGCTTGAGCCTACGCTGTTGGGGGGATCCGCTGGCCCCAAGCGTCATCCCCTTGGTTTTCTGGAGGGAAAAAGGATGCGGTAGGCTAGGAGCTGACAGCCCAAATTCTAGGGAGAAGGGGTTAGCTTAATCGGCGGGAAGACCCGCACTGTAATTACTCAAGAGCCAATCCGTGTCGGGATGAAAGCTGTTCGTGCTACAAGTGAGGAGAACAAGTTCAATCTCTGGAGAGTTTCCCGCCGTGGGTCGCACGGTGGCCGCACGCTGAGACCTCTGTACCAACAAGTCTGGGAAGCGTGAAGCCCGCACTCTATCGGTTCGCGCAGCGTGGCATAAGCCATATTGTGTTGACTCAACGCAGGGGAGTGTCGGGAGTCGTTCACGGATCGAGAGCCATGTCCCAAGTGTACGACTGTGTCATCGTCGGCGCTGGCCCTGCCGGCGGCTCGGCCGCCTATCACCTGGCCAAGCGGGGGCGCTCAGTGTTGGTTTTGGAGAAGGATCCTTGGCCCCGCTACAAACCCTGTGGCGGCGGCGTTTCTCCCATGGTGGCGGCCTGGTTTGACTTCGATTTCAGCCCCGCCATTTCGCTGAAGATCCGGCAAATTCGCTACACCTGGCGGGGCGGGGATCCGGTTGTGGTCGACCTGGATCTGAAAGAGCCGGTATGGATGGTGCGGCGGGAGGTCTTCGACCATTACTTGATTCAGCAGGCGCAAAAGCAGGGGGCAGCGCTTCAGACGGAATGTCCTGTCTCCGGTATTGAGTGGCAGAGCGACCGCTGGCAGGTGATGACAGCCACCGGCCCGGTCTGGGGTCGGTATGTGATCGGGGCCGATGGGGCAAAAGGCTCGATGGCCAAGTGGCTGGGCTTTCAACACCGGCAGCGCCGCCTGGCTGCCGCCCTGGAAGCAGAAGTGCCCGTCTCAGAGCCGCAAACCGCAGCCGCCCACTTCGACTTTGGCGCCGTGAGCAACGGCTACATTTGGAACTTCCCCAAAGCCGATGGCTACTCGATCGGGGCGGGCACCTTTCGGGGTGGCGAAAAACAAAACTTGCGGGACATCGCCGCCGAGTACGCCCAAAGCTTTGGTGTGGACTTGAAATCGGTCAGGCAGTTTGGCCATCCCATCTGTCTCTGGGAGGGAGATCAACCCCTGCACAGCCAAAATGCCCTCTTGGTGGGAGATGCCGCCTGTGTTGTCGATCCGTTTACCGCCGAAGGGATCCGCCCCTCCCTCCTCACCGGCATGCTGGCAGCGCAGGCCATCGACCAAGCCCTGGCAGGAGATACGGAAGCCCTGGCGACCTACTCCGCCCGCGTGCAGCAGGAGTGGGGCTCAGAGATGCGTTGGGCCAAGCGGATCGCGGCGCTGTTCTACCGCTTTCCGGGTGTAGGCTACAGGGTAGGCGTCAAGCGACCGGGAGCCACTCGGCGCATGGGCCAAATCTTAGCCGGTGAGCTGCGCTACAGCGATGTGGCCAGCTCGGCCATTCGCAAGTTGAGCGCTGGCCTGTTAGCCTAGGCCGGTCATTGGGAGACAGGGGCGGGATCGTCGAAGCGCCTGCTGATTAGCAGGCAGTTGCGGCCATCCGCCTGGCGAGTGTAGCTCAAGTGGGTGGAGAGAGCCTTCATTAGCAAAATGCCCCGTCCTCCCTCAGACTCGGCGTTGGGGAGCCTGTTGGCTGCCAGGTTTTGGGCAAAGCCCTCCAAGTCGAACTCCTGCCCTTGATCCCAGATGCGCAGCTCCAGCCCCTGGGGCATCAGAACCAGCTCGATATCAATGGGTGTACTGGGAGGCAAAGCGCGGTGGGCATGGCGAACGGCGTTGGTAAAGCCCTCCGCCAAGGCCAACTGGCATTCCAACCAGATGGGGCCCGGGATGCCGGCGTTGCGGAAAGACTCAAACCACGTCAAAACCTGGCCGAGAGCATCCAGGGTTGTGTCTACTCTCAGCGCAAAGGTCTGCTTTTCCCCCGACGGAATCCCTGCTGCGTTCAAAATCGAAACTCAACGATAGGGATTGAACCTGAAGCCATTTGGCCCTACCAGATTCTAGACCAGAGCCCTGCCAGAACATGTCATCCCCCATTTTGGGGGGGAAGCTAGGGAGCGATGATCAAATCCACACGGCGGTTCCGCTGCCGTCCGGCTTCTGTGTCGTTATCGGCCACCGGCAGGGTGGGGCCAAAGCCAGAGGTTGTCCAACTGATGGGATGGCCTTCCGGCAACAGGTTAGCTAGGTAGTCTTTAACAGCGTTGGCGCGGCGCAGGGAAAGAGCCAGGTTGTAGTTTAGGGATCCAATGTTGTCGGTGTGACCGTTCACTTGAACGCGGGCGCCGGGCATGGCTTCCAAGGATTTCGCCACCTGGGCCAGCAGCGAGGCCGCCTCAGGCCGAATCTCGGCCTTGTCGAAGTCGAAGAGCAGATCGCCCGGCAGGCTGATGGTTCGAGTTCCCACCTGAAAAGAGGTAGGGGTCGGCGTTGCGCTGGGGGCGGGGACGCTCACTCCCTCCGGGGCGATCTCGGCAGCGGTGGCCGATTCCCACCTCGGCTCAGGGGCCACTGCTTGGGAAGACAGCCGTTGCAGCCGCGACTCCAGTTCTTCAATTCGGATCAAAAGCTGGATCACCTGCTGGCGGAGTTCTCGAATCTCCCTTTCCAGCTCCGTGAGGCCCTCGTGATTTGGATTCCCACTTGGTGAAGCTGCATCGGCTGTCGGGCTCACCGCTGCGGGCCTGGCCTGGGGCTGTCGCTTATAGACATCTGACGCTGCCGCCGATCGACTCTGTGTAGTTCTCGGTGGTCCCGGTTTCATTAATCAAATCGGGGGGGGGGGGGGGGGGGGG